>CALXJQ010000016.1 GCA_944388665.1 uncultured Clostridia bacterium | reverse complement strand
TCACACCATTCCTTTATCTCTAATGCATTTTTTAAGCTATCTCCTAATTTATACTCCTCATCTAACTCTCTAATTATTTCCACTATTTGTCTATCTTCTTCATTTTTTATTTCTTCTATTGGCTTTCCTTCATATTTTTTTATTTTTTGTCTTATATTATTTAGTTTTTGTCCCAGGGATTTTTCATATTCATCTTTTGATGTTGGACTTGGCATCTTTCTTTCATATATCTTTTTTTCTGTATTTGTCGCTTCACACCATTCCTTTATCTCTAATGCATTTTTTAAGCTATCTCCTAATTTATACTCCTCATCTAACTCTCTAATTATCTCCACTATTTGTCTATCTTCTTCATTTTTTATTTCTTCTATTGGTTTTCTTTCATATTTTTTTATTTTTCTTGTTCTTATAGTACTTAGTTTTTGTCCCAGGGATTTTTCATATTCATCTTTTGAGCTTTGACTTGGCAGCCTCCTTTCATATATCTCTTTTCCTTCATTCGTCGTTTCACACCATTCTTTTATCTCTAATGCATTTTTTAAATCAGCTCCCAATTTATATTCTTCATCTAATTTTCTTATTATCTGCACTATTTTTTTATCTTCTTCATTTTTTATTTCTTCTAATGGCTTTCCTTCATATTCCTTTATTTTTCTTGTTCTTATAGTAATTAGTTTTTTTCCCAGGGATTTTTCATATTCATCTTCTGATGTTGAACTTGGCATCCTTCTTTCATATATCTTTTTCCCTTCATTCGTCGTTTCGCACCATTCCTTTATCTCTAATGCATTTTTTAAACTATCTCCTAAATTATATTCCTCATCTAATTTTCTTATTATTTCTACTATTTGTCTATCTTCTTCATTTTTTATTTCTTCTATTGGCTTTCCTTCATATTTCTTCATTTTTTTTCTTATGGTATCTAGTTTGCTTCCTAGGGATTTTTCATATTCATCTTTTGATGTTGTACTTGGCATCCTTCTTTCATATATTTTTTTTCCTTCATTCGTCGTTTCACACCATCCCTTTATCTCTAATGCATTTTTTAAGCTATCTCCTAATTTATACTCCTCATCTAACTCTCTAATTATCTCCACTATTTGTCTATCTTCTTCATTTTTTATTTCTTCTATTGGCTTTCCTTCATATTTCTTTATTTTTGTTCTTATATGAATTAGTTTTTTCCCTAGGGATTTTTCATATTCATCTTTTGATTTTGAATTTGGCATCCTTCTTTCATATATTTTTTTTCCCTCATTTACTGTTTCACACCATTTCTTTATCTCTAATGCATTTTTTAAACTTCTGCTGGTGATTGTTATTTCGTCAACTTCATCTTCTAATTCCACGAAATCTCTTAATAATCCAGTAAGCTCAAATGGTCCTGCATTTTTATCTGTGAAACTTCTTTCATGAGTTCCCCTTTCTTTTACAATTCTTTCAGGTAACTCTATCTGCCACAAATCTATTTGACTACCTAGTTTTATTATTTCTTTCACTTCTTCTACTTGTTTTTTATTTAGGCCATCAAAATCATTCTCTAAATACTCTTTGTATTTATTCTGAATTTCTTTTAATACAGTGGCATATCCTGTTTCTTCTTTGTCTGAGCTATTTATATTAGGCAGTGTTTCATCGTGTTTTCCATACCAATCTACTATTAAGTTTAACATCTGTATGTCATCTTGCTCTGTGATTTCGTTCTCCCAATTTACTTTTAATGTGTTATTTACCAAATCTATTACTACTGGCCTATCTTCATCTTTAGTTGGATTATCTGGATCTTCTGAATATATTACTCTGCCTAGTTGTTGCAAATATAATATTCTTGAGTTTTCATCAAGTGGTCTAAGCCATATCATTCCATCTAATTTGTCTAAATGTAGTCCTTCATTTGCTTTATTCATTACTAGCATGAATTCTGTCTCGTCTGTCTTGCTATTTTGAAATTCTTCTAATTGTTGTGCATTTTCTTTGTCTCCATATTCTCCAAGCATTGAATGAAAATTAGGCAATATATCAGAGTCTTTAAAGTATTCCGCTATTTGTTTCTCATAATCTGCTATTTTATCTTTTCCTTTTTTTTTGCCGATTACATTTCCATCTTCATCTTCTAACTCATCTACAATTGGTAAAAATACTATATATTTTCCACCTTTTTTCACATTTGCTTGTAATATCTCTGGTATTCCTTTTGCATTTTCTATATTTCTTCTTAGTTTTTCATATTCTTCTAATTTTTCGTTTTTTTCTTGTACATCATCTATTTGCTCTATTGATTCTTTTAATCTATCTAAACTTCCATCTGTTTTTAAGCTATACGCACAACTAACTAGCTTAGGATTTACAACTAGTCCCATTCTTATTGCATTTGTCAAACTCATATTCATTGCAATATGTTTTCCGCTTACTGCTTCTCTATTGGTATATCCTAGTCTTTGTGCCATTTCAGTTGCCATATTCATTCCATCTGCATCTCTTCTTGGTGTAGCTGTTATTCCCAATACTTTTGTAGTCTCTGGCTGATTGTCTATTAATGTATTTAACCTATCTCCCCATTCTTTTGCACCTGTTCTATGTAATTCATCCAATACAATATAACCATATTGCTTGTTTATTATCTCTTTTCCTCCTCTAGCAAGTAACCTAGGATATATAGCAAATTTTAGGTTTGGAAATACGTCTGCTATTATTTGGTCTTTGCTTCTATTCAACGTGTTTACTGGTCCATGAATATATTTTATGATATTGTCCTTCATTTGCTCTAATATCTCATTTTGAGGCGCTAAATACAGCATTTCTTCATCTTTGTGTTCCATCATCTGTGATAATGCTACAAAGCTTTTTCCTCCACCAGTTGGCAATATTACTGATGCAAATCTTTGGTTTTGTAATATTTCATCAGTTTTTTCTACTGCTCTTTGTTGGTATGGTCTCAATTGTATTCCTGTATTTGGCACATCATAATAGCCTAAAAATCTTTCTATCCTCTCAATTGAAAGATCTTGATTTAGATTTGATATAATTCCATTTGATTTTTTTTGTTTTAAGAATTCTATATTTTCTGCAATAATTTGGTCATATTGCTCTAATCGCTTTGCCTTAATAGTTTCTGGAGTGTCACCTTCTGTTATTTTAAAATCATTTTTTCTAGTTACCATGTTTAGTAGCACTGTTGGAATATCTTTTCTATCTATTCCTTGTGCTTCTAGCTTTTGGTACAATTCTACGCAATATTCATTTTGTATGCGTTCTATCAAATTATTTCTTTCTGCAACTGTAAATTCTTTTATTCCAATTTTTTGCCAATCATATAAAGAAAATATTGCTTCTGCATAGTATTCTTCTTTGCTTATTGCTTCTTTTCTTTGTGTTTTTGAAAATGTGCTACTCATTATATTTTTAATATTTGATATTCCACCATTTTCAACTATCTCTATCTGTTCTTCCTCAGATAATTCTTTTATTTTATCTATCAATTCAATTTCTTCATTTCTTAAATCTAAAGAAACTGACTCACTAAGTTTAACGCCTTTATTACTCTGCCTTGTTGTTATTTCAGGCTCTATTTCAAAGCCATTATTTGCTATATATTGAATACATTCTCTATATTTTGGATTATTTTCTGTTATTTGACTTAGTATTTTTGTCAGCTCTCTTGCATCTGTTTGTGCTTTTGCTAGATAAAACATATCCTTAACAACAGAATTCGCTTGGCCATATTCCACTTTTCCATCTGTTAAGTCATACATTTCTTCAATTGATATATTGTCTCTTACACTATAATCTTTCAATAAGGCACTATTCTTTGGAATTTCAATGCTTTTACCTTCACTTGCGAATCGAATTACTTCTCTTTTTAAATCTCGAACCAATTGCTGGTCTTGCCCTTCTACTTGTTGCAATAAAGCAAAAATATCTACTACTTCTTTTGGCACATCTATAATTTCGCCTTTTTCCACATCTTCATAATGTATAAGTTCTAGTGATGAAAAGGCATTTCCAACTGTTTGAACTAATAAATTATTATTAGCTGTATGTGAAATTATTGGCTCCATGCCTCCTACTCTCTCAAGTAGTGTAAGTTTCGCAATTATTTTATTCTTTTCTAATGATTGTTTTTCATTTAACGCCTTATAGCTACTAACTCTTGCAACTGGTGACCTATATGTAATACCTTTTCTTAGTTTTGCTTTACTTGGGTCAAGCCCTTCCTTTGAAGTATATCTTGTCTTTATAGCATCACTAAGTTCATCTGATGTTTTACTATTATCTATTTCATTTAAAGCTTCTCTAAGTTTGCTGTCAGGGTTTATAGAAGAAATATACTCATCTACTCTTTTTTCTATTTCTTCTAGCATATATTGCCCTGCATTTATTACCTTCTCTCCCAGCTCCTTTTTAGGAACCTTTACCATTACATATCTATCTTTATAATATCCTCTTCCATAAGAAATAGACACATTACCATTACTTGAAAGCGAAATGCAATTAGTATCTTTTCTGTAATGCATCTTAATGTGGTCATATACTTGCTCCAGACTTATTGAGGCATCTTTATCATATTTAGGTGCTCCATTTTCTGGATTCTCCTCATACCTTTCTCTATCTGTCCTTATTTTTTCAAAATTGCCCTCATCATCTAATATTGTGCCTGTTTCTATGTCATTATTGTCCTCCATATTTAGAGCACGAAAAAAGTAATAATTTTCTTCATCTTCTATTATATTAAAATTATCAATATCAAACACATTTTCCATTTTAATTATTCCTTTGTTATTTCAATTACCCTTTCCCACGAAAATTCTTCTCTACCAAAATGGCCATAATTCGTAGTTTTCTTATATATTGGCCTACGTAAATCTAAGCATTCAATAATCCCCTGTGGTGTTAAGTCAAATTTTTCTTCAATCAACTGCATTATCTCTTCTTCTGGAATTTGATTAGTTCCAAAAGTATTGATATACAGTGAAACTGGTTTTGCAATTCCTATAGCATAAGAAATTTGTATTTCACATTTTCTTGCTAATTTATTTGCCACAATATTCTTGGCAATAAACCTTGCCATATATGCTGCAGACCTATCAACCTTTGTTGGGTCCTTGCCAGAAAATGCTCCTCCTCCATGCCTTGCATATCCGCCATAAGTATCAACCATCAACTTTCTTCCTGTTAAGCCACTATCTCCAAGAGGGCCACCAATAATAAAACGTCCTGTTGGATTAATAAAATATTTTGTCTCATTATCTAATAAATTAGCAGGAATTACATGCTTTATCACGTTCTGCATCACATCACGCCTTAATTGCTCTTGCTCAATCTCCTCTGTATGCTGGGTAGAAACCACAATTGCCTCTACTCTTTTGGGCTTATCATCTTCATACTCTACAGTCACCTGTGTTTTTCCATCTGGCCTTAAATATTTAAGCTCACCACTTTTTCTAACTTCTGCAAGCCTCTTAGCTAGCCCGTGTGCCAATGAAATAGGTAATGGCATACATTCCTTAGTTTCATCACACGCAAAACCAAATATAATTCCTTGGTCTCCAGCTCCGCCTACCTCATCATTTGTCCCTAAAGCAATATCTGGCGATTGTTGCGAAATATTTATCTCTATACCACAAGTTTTATAATCAATCCCAGTATTGGCATCATTATAGCCTACCTCCTTAATAGCATTCCTAATCACACCTTCTATATCGACTTTTGCTGTAGAGGTAATTTCACCTGTCACTAAAATCTCACCTTTTCCAGCCATAACTTCACAGGCCACTCTTGAATTTTTATCCTTTTCTAAAAAAGCATCCAAAACACTGTCTGCAATAAAATCACATAACTTGTCTGGATGTCCTTCAGTTACACTTTCTGATGTAAATAAATAATCTCTCATCACTACCTCCTCAAATTTTGAACTTTGGGGACGTTCCTTAAAGTTCATTTTTTAAAATACTATTTATGCTAAAATTATTTAGTAACATAAGTATTATTCCAATGCTAGTTCTCGGTTCATTATCCTCATCAAGAACTTCTAAATTAATTTTGTGGCGCCCTTCCAAAAACAAGTTTTTGAACTCTTTCCACAAAATTAATAAAGAAGTTCTAAGCGAGTTTAATTCACATTCGAACGTAGCAATGTAATAATACTTATGTCACCAATTAAAGATATGGCATAAACTTTTATGAAATGAACTTTAAGGAACGTCCCCAAAGTTCATTTTAGTTTCCATAATATGCGTCCAGCAAAATTTGTCTTAGTTCTTTTACTAGTGGCAAACGTGGGTTAGCTGTGGTGCACTGGTCTTGGAAGCTTCTGTCTGCTAGCATGTCTACTTTTGATAGGAATTCGTGCTCATCGATTCCTGCATCTTTGAATGATTTTGGTATGTTTAGATGCTCGTTCATTTCTCTTATTTTTGTAATTAGGCTATTTATTCCTTCTTCAGTTGTGTTTGCTGGCAAGCCGACTTTTTTTGCTAGTGCAGCATATTTTTTGTCTGCTATGAAGTATTCGTATTTTGGAAATGATACGAATTTTGTTGGCTCTTGGCTATTATATCTAATTACATAAGGCAATAGTATGGCATTTATTCGGCCGTGTGGCAAGTGAAATTCGGCTCCAATTTTATGTGCTAAAGAGTGGTTTATTCCTAGAAAGGCATTTGTGAATGCCATTCCGGCTATTGTACTGGCATTGTGCATTTTTTCTCTTGCTTCTCTGTCACTGCCGTTGTCGTAAGCTCTTTCTAGGTATTTTATTACTAGTTCTGCCGCTTTTTCGGCTAGGCCATCTGTATAGTCTGAAGCCATGTTTGATACATAAGATTCTATGCTGTGTGTTAATACGTCCATTCCGGTGTCTGCTGTAACTGTTTTTGGCAGGCTCATTACTAAGTCTGGGTCTACTATTGCTACATCTGGTGTTAGCTCATAATCTGCCAAAGGATATTTTATATTTTTTTCTTTATCGGTTATTACTGCAAATGATGTAACTTCTGAGCCTGTGCCTGATGTTGTTGGTATTGCGACCATTTTGCACTTTACTCCTAGTTTAGGAAATTTGTAAGTACGTTTACGTATGTCCATAAATTTTAATTTTAGTCCTTCGATATCAGCTTCTGGATGCTCGTAAAATAGCCACATTCCTTTTGCTGCATCTATTGGGCTACCACCACCAATGGCAATTATTACGTCTGGATTAAAGTTTTGCATCATTGCAACACCTTTTTTGATTGTTTCAAATGATGGGTCTGACTCTACTTCACTAAAGATTTCAGAGTGTACATATTTTTCTCTTTTTCTTAAGTGATACAAAATTTTATCTACATAGCCCAGTTTTATCATGCTTTCGTCTGTAACAATGAAAGCCCTTGAGATATCTGGCATTTTTTCAAGATATTGTATTGAACCAGCTTCAAAATATATTTTTTCTGGAATTTTAAACCATTGCATATTAACTCTCCTTTTTGCAACTCTTTTTATATTTATTAAATTTACTGATGATATATTTGCTGTTGTAGAATTTCCTCCAAAAGATCCACATCCAAGTGTAAGTGAAGGCATATTTGTGTTGTAAATGTCACCGATTGCACCATGTGTTGAAGGTGAATTCACAATTATTCTTCCGGCCTTCATTGCCTTTGAAAATCTTAAAATTATTGCTTTATCCTCACAATGTATTACTGCTGAATGGCCCAAGCCTCCTATTTCTAAAAGTCTTTCTGATTTTTTTATTCCTTCTTCTTCATCTTTAACAATATAATATGTCAATACTGGGCTTAATTTTTCTTCTGAAAATGGATATTCAAAACCAATATTTTCTTCTGGCACAACAATTACTTTTGTGCTTTCTGGAATCTCTATTCCAGCTCTTTTAGCAATTTCGTAAGGTGATTTTCCTGGTATGTCTGATTTTATTTTATATCCATAGCCTTCTATATAGTTAAACATTGCATTTTGTATTTTTTCCTTTTCTTCTTGATTTACAAAATAGCATCCTGCTTCTTTCATTAAGCTTTCGAACTCTTCATGGATTGATTCATCAACCAAAACTGCTTGTTCTGATGCACATATCATCCCATTATCAAATGCTTTAGACAATACAATGTCATTTACTGATGTTTTTAATTTGGCAGTTTTATTGACATAGCATGGGACATTACCTGGCCCTACGCCTAATGCTGGCTTACCACACGAATATGCAGATTTAACCATACTTGTTCCTCCAGTAGCAAGTATGAGATTTACATCTGGATGACTCATTAATAGCTTTGTTGCTGTTATGCTTGGCTCTTCTATCCATAATATGCAATTTTCTGGTGCTCCTGCTTTTACTGCTGCATCTCTTAGTATTTCAGCTGCTCTTACGCTGCATTTTTGTGCTGAAGGGTGAAATCCAAATATAATAACATTTCTAGTTTTTGCAGATATAATTGATTTAAACATTGTTGTTGAAGTTGGATTAGTCACAGGCGTTACTCCTGCTATAATTCCTACTGGTTCTGCTATTTCAGAATAACCTTCTTCTTCATTTTTACTTATTACTCCCACGGTTTTTTCGTGTTTTATGCTATGATATACATACTCTGTTGCAAACATATTCTTAGTCATCTTATCTTCATATATTCCTCTTCCAGTTTCTTCAACTGCCATTTTTGCTAATTCACTATGATGCTCTAAACCCGCCATTGCCATGGCTTTAACAATGCGGTCAACTGCTTCTTGATCAAGTTTTAGATATTCTTTTGAAGCTATTTTAGCTTTTTCAACTAAATCATCTATCATGCCTTTTATCTTTTCTTGTTCTTCTTGACTTATTACATTATCAGACATAGCGTCTCCTTTCTTATGAATTAATCATCATTTTAATATATTTTTCTACCGATACATTCTGGCTTTGCAGTAATGTATATGATTGTTTTTATTCTCTCCAAAATGATTATATATTATTAGAAATTTTTGTCAAGTCGAAATTTAACGCCTAACAAAAACAAAGGCCTCCAAAAATACTTAGTGCCTCTGTTTTTAACCAAAAACAAAGGCCTTCAAAATGTTAATTTTGAAAAAGGCCTCTGCTTTTATTTATATAAATAGTTTTGAGGATCTACATCATTGCCATTCACTCTAATTTCGAAATGTAAATGTGGTCCTGTTGAATTTCCTGTTGAGCCAACGGCTGCAATAACTTCTCCTGCTGATACTTGTTGCCCAGCTTTTACATACATTTTACTTGTATGACCATACCATGTCTCTACTCCATTGCCATGGTCAATTTTTACAAGATTTCCATAAGAGCCTGTGTACTTTGCAATTATTACAGTTCCTGCTGCCACTACCTTTATTGGTGTTCCTGTTTTTGCTCCTATATCAAGTCCTGTATGTGTAGATACTCTCAACCTGCTGATTTCTCCAAATCTGGAGGTTATTGTACCTTCTATTGGAGCTGTTGCTAATTTTATGCCATTTACATCAGGCATATTTTTTATTCTTTCTTCTTCCTCTTTTCTTTCTTTTTCTTCCTGAATCTTAGTTTCTAGCTGAGTTTGAATATTGTTCTTAGCAACTTCTACATCATCTGTTTTAACAGCATTTTTATCTGTTGTATATTTTTCTATAATGCTCAAGTTTAATTCACTTTCAGCATCTTCATCGTTTTTTTGCTGATTTAAGTCATTTACAATTTGCTCTGCTTCTTCAAATGTATCAACCGAGTCTATAGTCTCATTATTTAAAGCTATGTCATAATATTTGTAGGTAATGCTTAAATCATCTTTTATATCTTGTGCTACAGTTTCGGCTATATCTTCCTCGTTTGTCTGAAGTGTTCTATCAACAAGCTTTAACTCATACTCCGGATTTTCGCTTATACTGATTGAATCTACATTTTTATCTTCATTTTCTATAATTTCATTTTTTAAGCTTTCTGAAAATGCATCTATGTCTTGTACATACCCAATTTCTTCTCCAGAGATTGTTACATTATACATTGGCTTATATTTTATCATTATTATCGCGACTATAATTGCCAAAGCTATAATAGTAATGTTAAAATACTTAAAAATTTCTTTTGTATAGTATTTTAATTTCTTTTTGTTTAAAATAAATTTTCACTCTCCTTTTGAATGTTATGCGCGACTGATATATATTATACTACATATTTTCTCCAATTTCAAATTATGTATACTTTTTTTATTAAATTTTTTCGAACTTTGACTTATATGTAATATTTTTGTAAATTTATAAGTTATTTTTTAACTGTGAAGTTTCTTCGATTTTAAACCAATGAATGCTATATTACCTCTAAAGGATTGGAAGGTGATAAAAATGGCAGTAGATTACAAAGTTATGGGGCAAAGAATTAAAAGCGCGCGAACTGCTAAAAACATGACTCAAGAAGAGTTAGCTGAGAAACTTAATCTTTCTGTAGCTTTTTTAAGTAGAGTTGAAAGAGGTAGTTCACACGTAAATCTACAAAGATTGGCTCAATTAGGTGAGGCTTTAGATGTTCCTGAAAGTTATTTTTTAGACGGAATTTCTAGCAATTCTAAGGTATATTTAGATGAAGAATTTCAGTCTTTGTTAAATTCTTGTACACCAGAAAAGAAAAAACTTATATACAATGTAGCAAAAACTATAGCTGAAACAGATTTAGATTCTGTGAATAATTAGCTAATGTTATTTTTGTATTGTAAAAAATCTATAATTTTGATATTATTTATATGATTTTGTATATTAAATCAAAGAATTCCATATCATAAGGATTAAAGAACTTTCTTATAATATGAAGTTAAAAAACATTAAATAGGAGGTATGAAATGAAATTTGATCAATGGAACGATTTTAAAAAAGGACTTTGGCAAGATGAAATAAATGTTAGAGATTTTATTCAAAAAAACTATACTCCTTATGAAGGAGACGAAAGTTTTTTATCACCTGCCACTGAAAAAACAAAAAAATTATGGGACGAAATATTAGAATTGTATAAAAAGGAACATGATGCTCCTGGAGGCGTTTTAGATATTGATACTAAAACTATTTCTACAGTATCTAGCCATGATGCTGGATATATAGACAAAGATTTAGAGGATATCGTTGGTCTTCAAACAGATGAACCTTTAAAAAGAGCTATTATGCCTTTTGGAGGTATCAGAATTGTGGAAAAATCTTGTGAAGCTTATGGAAGGAAAGTTGATGACAAAGTTGAAGAAATTTTTCATAAATACAGAAAAACTCATAATGATGGAGTTTACAGCGTATATACACCTGATATAAGGGCTGCTAGAAGTTCTCATTTAATTACTGGTTTGCCTGATGGGTATGGTAGAGGCAGAATTATAGGAGACTTTAGAAGAGTTGCTCTTTATGGTGTTGATGTTTTAATTGCAGAAAAACAACATGAATTAGAGCTTTTAGATGTAGATGAATTGACTGAAGAGATTATCAGAGAAAGAGAAGAAATAAGTGAGCAAATTAAGGCTTTAAATGAATTAAAAGTTATGGCTCAAAAATATGGATTTGATATATCTGAGCCAGCAACAAATGCCAAAGAGGCCGTTCAATGGCTTTACTTTGGATATTTAGGCGCCGTAAAAGATCAAAATGGTGCCGCTATGAGTTTAGGCAGAACTTCTACATTTTTGGATATTTATTTTGAAAGAGATTTGAAAAACGGCACTCTTACAGAGGAACAAGCTCAAGAGATAATGGATCATTTTATTATGAAATTGAGATTGGTTCGTTTCTTAAGAACTCCTGAATACAATGAATTATTCAGTGGCGACCCTGTATGGGTAACAGAAAGTGTTGGCGGAATGGGAATTGATGGCAGAACCCTAGTTACTAAAAATTCTTTTAGAATTCTTCATACTCTTGAAAATTTAGGGCCAGCTCCTGAACCTAACCTTACAATACTTTGGTCTGATAGATTACCTAAAGGATTTAAAAGATATACCACAAAATTATCAATCAATACATCTTCTATTCAATATGAAAACGATGATATCATGAGGGTATCTCTAGGAGATGACTACGGTATTGCTTGTTGTGTATCACCAATGAGAATTGGAAAGCAGATGCAGTTCTTCGGTGCGAGAGCTAACCTTGCTAAAACTTTATTATACGCAATTAATGGTGGAAGAGACGAAAAAACTGGCAAACAAGTTACCCCATTATATGAGCCTATCACATCTGAATATTTAGACTATGATGAGGTTATCAAGAAGTTTGAACAGATGATGGATTATGTTGCTAAAATTTATATTAAAGCTTTAAATGCTATCCACTATATGCATGACAAATATTGTTACGAAGCAATCGAAATGGCTTTACACGATAAAGATATATATAGAACTATGGCTTGTGGAATTGCCGGCTTATCTGTTGTTGCAGATTCTCTGTCAGCAATCAAATATGCCAAAGTTAAAGTTATTAGAGACGAAACAGGTCTTGCCGTTGATTATAAAATTGAAGGTGACTTCCCTAAATTTGGAAATGATGATGATAGAGTAGATTTAATTGCTGTTAAGATAGTAAAAGTTTTCCTTGAAAAATTGCGTAAACATCAATCTTATAGACATTCTACGATAACTCTTTCTATTTTAACAATTACTTCGAATGTAGTTTATGGTAAAGCTACTGGAAATACTCCTGATGGCAGAAAAGACGGCGCTCCATTTGGACCTGGTGCAAACCCTTTGCACGGCAGAGATGTAAATGGCGCATTATCAGTTATGAATTCAATTGCTAAATTACCATTTAATTCTGCTGAAGACGGCATTTCCTTCACATTCTCTATAACGCCTGCAACACTTGGCAAAAGTGAAGATGAAAAAATAACTAACTTGGTTACTATGTTAGACGGCTATTTCAGGCAAGGCGGACATCACATCAATGTTAACGTATTTGACAGAAGTCTTTTGATTGATGCCATGAACCACCCTGAAAAATATCCACAATTGACTATTAGAGTTTCTGGATATGCGGTAAACTTCACAAAACTAACTAGAGAACAACAATTAGATGTAATTAATAGAACTATTCAAGAGAAGATTTAATGCTTCTGCATTAAATCTTTCTTGCCTATTGTTAAAAATTTAGCTTTAAGAAAGGAATGCATAAAAATGGAAGAAAGAGATTTAAAGCACTTTGCAAAAGTCCATTCAATTGAATCTTTTGGAACTTTAGATGGTCCAGGAATCAGATTTATTATTTTCTTGCAAGGTTGTCATCTTCAGTGCAAATACTGCCACAATCGCGATACTTGGGACATTAATGGTGGAAATTATAAATCATTAGATGAAATTTTTAAAAGCATTATAAATTATAAAAACTATATTTGCCCTAATGGAGGTGTAACGGTTTCTGGTGGCGAGCCCCTTTTGCAGCCTCTATTTTTAATAGAGCTTTTTAAAAGGCTAAAGTCTGAAAATATTCACACTTGCATAGATACTTCAGGGATGGTTGCTCTAACAGATGATATTAAAGAATTACTAACTTTAACAGATTTAATTTTACTTGATATTAAACATATTGACGACGAAAAGTGCAAAGAGCTCGTTGGGGTATCTAATAAACTTGAACTAGAATTTGCACGATATTTAAGTGACCACAATATTTCTATGTGGATTAGGCAAGTTTTAGTGCCCGGATATACTGATTCTAGGGAAGATTTATTAAAATTAAAAGATTTTATTTCAACTCTAAAAACTGTTGAGAAAGTTGAATTTCTCCCATATCATGACCTTGGTGAATATAAATGGGAAAAACTAGGACTTGAGTATCCTTTAAAGGGCGTACGAAATGCCACTGATGAAGATGTGGCAAAAGCTAAAGCTATATTAGAAGGTTGACATTATAATTCATAGTAAATTAATTTTATCTTTTACTAAATATTAATATAAATAATTTTTTGTACCTTGTTGTCGCAACCCAAATCCAAATAACCAAATCGTTGGGTTGCTCCAATCGCACTCGCTTTCGCTCGTTTGGTCGCTACGCGGTACTTCAAAATTATTTATATTAATATTTTTAATAGTTAAATTACTGAGCTGTAAAAGGTAGCATCAACAACTTAAATATATTAATTAATCTAATAATTTTAATTCTTCATTTTCTATTTTGTACTTACTATCTACTAATTTAAAGCTAACTAAAGTATCTGATAGCGTTGGTTTATTTTGTCTCAAATCTGTTGTAAACAGTAGCTTTATTTGAGGTATTTCAACTTGATTTTTTACTATTTCTTTAAAAGTTTCCACTATATGCTTCTCATCCTCACAATCAAGTATCAATTGAGGCATTGATTGGAAATTAGAATCTCCTGGCACAAAATTCTCATAAAACTCTTTATATTGTCTCATCCTTTCCACAAGCTTTTTCTGCCAATCACTTTCTCTTCTAACAACTTCAAACAAAAACCAAATTGACTTCTTGTTTTTAGTTAATTTTATTGCGCCACCTGATGCCTTAAAAATTTTGCCTGAAACCTTATCAGTTATTGCAGGCTTAACCACAAACTCATCAAAAGCCTTTACTTTCCTCAAATATGCAATCAAGATTTGATTTCCTGCTAACCTCTTCTTTATCATAGCCACTGGTTTCGTATTATCTGAAGGTTGCCATTTACAATCCTCTTCTTTTGAATTCAATAAATATTTGCCCATTTTCTCTAAGCAATATATCCTATATATGCCTTTTCCCTCTTCAGAAGTAAAATAATATCTAGTCAAAATCTTTGACTTTACCAACTGCTCTAACTTATTATTTAACTTATCTTGGCTTTGTATCTCAATACCTTTTATCTTTAACATCTGGAAAATTTGTCTTGATGTCATAAACTCAAACTCATTTACCAAATCTAATATTGCAAAATGTATATCATTTATATGCCCAATATTAATCTTATGTATAATTTGATTCATAGAAACATATCCATCTTTTCCATCGAAGGTTTTAATTTCGCCTTCTCTAATAGCAAAAGGTGAAACTTCCGCCTTTATTTCACTATCCTCTACCATAAATTATTCCTCCTTTTAGATTTTTGCCACTGGGGACGTACCTTTTTGGCAATTTTTTGCCATTTTGCTACGTCCCTAATGGCAAATAATTAATTTAACTTTTTTCTTTTGCGGATCAATTTTTTTGATATATACGTCCACTGTTTGTCCATAAGTTACATTTTCACTGTACTCTGCCATACCAACTAAGTTTGGGGCTAGTTCTATAAATATTCCATTTTTGTTTTTTTCAGTTTCTCGTATTATTCCTTTTGTTTTTGTGCCTTGCTGGAAGTTCTTTATATTATCTTCCCAAGTTCCTAGCGTTTCTTTATATGACAGAACTACTTTACCAGTGTCTCTATTTATAGATTTTACCACTATTTTTATTTTTTGTCCAATTTTTAGCCTTTCATAAGGCGTTTTTATTCTTGCTACTGACAGGTCTTCGATATATGCTAGTCCTACTACGCCCCCGCCAATTTCTATGAAAGCTCCATAAGGTTTGATGTTTTTTACTATGCCTTCAACAGTTTGTCCCTCTTTTAAGTCTTTTTTTATCCAATTTATTGCTTCGTTTTGCACATCTTTTCGGGATAGAAGTAGAGTGTTATTATCCTTTTCTTCTTTTATTTTAAATTGAACAAATTTATGTACTTTTCCTGTACATAGTTTTTCTTTAGGTAGGCCGTCCTCGCTTAGATTGATGCCTTCAATTTCTGCTCTTGGTATTATCCCTTCAATTCCATTTCCTAAGTCAATGTGTAAATTGTAGCCACTATCACATTTTTTTACTAATCCTTGTAGAGTTGTATCATCTTTAATGTATGTGTATATTTGGTCCTTTTTTACAGTATTTACTCGATTATCCCAGCCCTCTGGTTCAAATTTTAAATTGTCTATTTGTTCAAAACTATTCATTTGTTTTTTTGATTCTCCTTTTTCTTACGTTTATGTTATTATATATTTTTTATTACTATTTTTCAATGTTTTTTAGTAATTTTTGCCACTTCTGTTTTAGTTAAATATCTCCATTTTCCAAGTGGTATGTCTTTTACTCCTATTCCTGCAATTTTGCTTCTATGAAGTGCCATAACTTTATAGCCTATTGTTTCACACATTTTTCTTACTTCTCTATTTTTCCCTTCATGTATAGTTATTTCTATTCTTGAAATGTTTTTTTCTGTATCCGTTTTTAGAATCTTTACTTTTGCTGGCTTACTTGTATAGTCTTCGATTTTGACTCCCCTTCTTAGTTTTTCTACATCTTCGTCTTTGATTATTCCCTTTACTGTAGCTATGTATGTTTTTTCAATTTCGTACTTAGGGTGTGTTACTTTGTATACAAAATCGCCATCATTTGTCAATATTAATGCTCCTGATGTATACATATCAAGCCTACCAACTGGAACTAGTCTTTTTCCGATTTTTACCAAGTCTGTTACAGAGTCCCTTTTAAATTGATCTTTTGTAGTCGTAACATAGCCTATTGGCTTGTTTAGCAAAATATAGACCTTTTGTGTCTCAGGCTTTATTACTTTTCCATTGTACTCAACAATATCTGTATCAGGATTAATTTTTGTTACAAGTTCTGTTACGATTTTTCCATTTACTTGTACTTTTCCATTTTTTATTAGTTCTTCAGATTTTCTTCTTGATGCTACTGCGCATTCTGCTAGGTATTTTTGGAGTCTCATACTTTCTTCCATTATTTTTTGTTTTCCTTTCTTAAAGCATAAATTAGATTTTTTTAAGTACAAATTATTGAAACTTGTTCTTATTTTTCAGGTATTTTTCTGCCATCTAATTCATGTAAAATTTTTTGAAAATATTCTGGCAATGGCGCTTCTAGGTACATTTCTTTACCAGTTATTGGGTGCTTAAATTTCAAGCTTTTGGCATGCAAACACTGTCCTTCTATCCCCCATTCATTTTTGCCATTCGAATATACCATATCACCAACAATTGGATAACCTATTTGTGATAAATGAACTCTAATTTGATGTGTCCTTCCTGTTTCTATTTTTACTTCCAATAATGTATATTTATCATATCTTTTTAATACTTTAAAATGAGTGATTGCCGTTTTTCCATTTTTAGTTACGGCCATTTTTTTCCTATCTTTATTGCTTCTGCCTATCGGCATATTTATTGTTGCTTGATTTTCTTTTACATTTCCTTTTACTAGAGCAATATAAGTTTTTTCTACTTTATGATTTTTGATTTGCTCACTCAAATTAATGTGCGCCTTGTCATTTTTAGCCACAATAATTATTCCTGAAGTATCTTTGTCAAGCCTATGAACTATGCCTGGCCTAAGCTCTCCGCCAATTCCTGATAATGAATCTTTGCAGATGGCCATAACCGCATTTACTAGTGTTCCATCTGGATTTCCATTTGCAGGGTGTACTACCATTCCTTTAGGCTTATTTACTACAATTATGTCTTTATCTTCATATATAATTTCAAGTGGGATGTTTTCAGCTTTTAGCTCAACTTCTTTAGGTTCTTCTTGCTCCATAGTAATTTCATCATTTTCTTGTGTTTTATATGAATGTTTTACACTCTTTCCGTTCACGAGTATTTTTCCTTCTGAAATTAGCCTTTGTGCATTTACTCTTGATATATTGGCGCTTTTAGCTATATATGCATCTATTCTCTTATTTGCATCTTCTTTCTCTACAATGAATTTTTCCACACTGTTTTTCATCTCCTTATTTTGCAACTTGTTCGTCTGCATCACTTGCGTTCAATCTTTGGTATACCACAAATCTATCATCTTTATATAATTGTTTATAGTTTTTGTCTTTTGTTTTTGTAATTATCATGTTCATTTTTGAATTTGTGTATGTAATAACATGTGTAATATCATACTTTTTAAATACATCTTCATAAAATTTGCTAATATTTGAAGTCTCTATAAAGTCCATAAAAATATTATCATCTTCTCCACCAAATTCTGGCGCATATAGGTCTGCCCTCGAATCTATAAATACTGGTATACCTCTAAATAACATATAACTTCCATAATTATATTCATTGTAAAATCTGGCCTTGCTTAAGTCGATATTTTCTACGATATAATCACAGGCTTTTACTGGATATGATGATTCTGAAATATATTTATCATCAAGTTTATCCTTCGCAAAATACCAGCTTAATGAAAGCATTATAACTGTAATAACAAGCATTCCTATTTTTGTAGTCAGCTTATTTACTGCTTCTTTAGCGGTGTCATCACTATATATTCTTTCTATTTCCATTGCCAGCCTATTTAAAATAAGTGCACCAATTATTCCAAACATGCTAACTTGCCTTCTTGAAGCTAGCATTAAGTAGCATAATCCCGCAATCATAAATAAATCACTTAGCCTAATTTTAGCTTTAGTAAATATAAGTATTGCTAAAAATAGAATTAATGTGCAAATAACATCTACATCATCAGCTAAGGTCATTGGTTGATGCTCATTGATATTTTGGGTTGTTGGGCCTTCCATTGTTTTTATTAAGTATGTATATGGTGTATCTTTTATTGGTGTTAATAATCCAGTAAAAATGCAAACTATCATTATTAAAATTAGCCATTTTACATTATTGTTTTTTACTATTTTTACTTTATATGGTTCTTGAAGTGCTTTTGTTCTTTTTATTTTTATTTTATCATTTTTGGCTTCTATTTCTGATAATTGAGCATTTAGTTTTGTTAGTTTACCTTCAACTTTTTCTAATTTTTGTTGCTTATTAGGCTCTTTTTGTAATTTTTGCTTTCTTTTGTTTAAGCTACGTATTTGACTTTTTAAGTCTGCTATTTTTATTTTTCTATATATTACCATGTCTGATAAGACTGCAACTAAGTATTCTGCTATATATGGCAAATATAATACAAAATAGAATGGGAAAACAGCTGCATGCATATTAGCAATTAAAATTGGTATTATTATTAGTCCTGCCACATATCGCTTTTTCTTTGTTGCCAAAAATTGTTCAATAAAATACACAGTTAAAACAAATAGTATAAATGTTACTAGTTGTGCCCTTGCAGCTATATAACCTCTTATAAGATACATTGCACCTATGGTCACTACAAATGAAAAGAATTGATTTTTAGCTAATTTCGTGTTTGTAAAATATATTGAAAGGCCAAGTATTACAGATAAAATACATGTAGTTATGTATATTCCTGTCATTCCTGCAAATGAATATATATAATATGTAAGCAAATCATACAGCCAATGCGGATATGTATAAGGCAAATCTTCATGCCAAGAGAATGGATCTTTCATGTCTATGCCATTTTGTGCAATATGTTCTCCAACTTTTATTGTATAAAAAGTGTCATTTTGTAATGTTACTGGTGTTAAGGCAACACAAAAAATCGCAATTAATATAACGGCTAAAATTGTAAATTTTAAGCTATTGCTTACTTTTGGTTTTTTATTTTTTTTATTTTCTTTTTGTTTTACTAATTCGTTCATTTTTTATCTTCCTTTCCTAAGGCTTTATACTCTTTCTAATGCTTTTTATTATATCAAAAAAAGTTTTAAAAGACTAGTCTTTTAAAACTTTTTTTATATTTTGCTATTTCATTTATACAGCTTCTTTCTTTTCAGAATCTGCAGTTTTTCCATCATCTTTTTCTTCAATTACTTCTAAGCTACCAACTGAAACTTCATAAGCTACTCTGTTTTCAATAGTTCCATCTTCATGTTTCTTTTCATAAGCTCTTGATTGAACTCTTCCTACTACTTTTACTTCAGTTCCTACTTCTAAGTTTTGACAAAATCTTGCATTTCTGCCCCATGCTATACAAGGAATATAGTCTGACTTATTATATGCTCTGTTTACAGCAAGTAAAAGGTCTGATATTTCACGTCCAAATGGTGTTTGCCTGTAGATAGGTTTTTTGCAGATATAGCCCACCAAAACAACCTCATTTGTTATTATGTCTTTTCTTACCATTTCATTTTCTTCGTCTTCATTTTCTTGCAATTCCATAATGTCTTTTGCAAATACTGTCAAAATCAACCTATTTTTTTCATTTTCGTAACTATTGTAAGATCTAAATTGACCTTTTATTAATAGTTTATTTCCTTCTTGCAAAGTATCTTCTTTTATTAGTCTTTCAGATACTGTTATTGGTATTATGTCTTCATTACCACTCAAACGTGGTATTTCTAGGTTAAAAATGTAAAATCTCTCGCCATAAATTTCATGGCTGAACTTTTTTTCTCCTGTAACTTTTCCAACTAATGTTAAATAGTTGTTTTCTAAATAATTTGTATCCAATTTCTTTTCCTCCCTATTTTTTATTTATCAATTGTATATTTCTCTTGCAAACATTTTCCTCGATAGTTATAATTATACACTATTTTTTTGGTTTTGTCTACATAAAAAGTTGATTTTTTCTAAAAAAGTTAAGTTTTTTCTATATTTCCTCAATTATGCAATCATCATATATGCTTAAAATTGTATATAATATTAATATTTCATATATTTTTACATTACTTTTTTCTTGTATTTTTATCCTTCTCTCCTCTATTTCTTGTTTTTTTCCATTTCTATTTATGATTTTTCGTTGTCTATATATCATAATTGAATCTTCACTAATGCTTGATACTGTGATGTTTGCTTTTCCATTAAGCCCATAAGTTATTAACGTTTGCGAATTTCCTTTCAAAAGCTGATATTCCTCATTTGCCTTATTTATATCAGTATTTGCTATCACATACTGTGCTTTTTTGCATAAATTACACAAACATTCTTGATTGTTACAAAATTTGCTAATCTCTTCGTCTATTACTATTATTTCAAACTTTATGTTTTTTATATTCGAAATGCTTGTAGTGCTTATGTGGATTACATTTGCGCAATTGTTTAAATTTTTCAATTTATTTTTTATATTTTCAAATGTTTTCCTATTTGAAATTATTCCAATAAATGACATTGCATTACCCCTTTTTCTATCATTCCATTTATTTACAACACTTAACTTTTTAATAGTATTTACTTTTTTGGTAATTTTATACATATTATTTGCTTTGAATTTGCGTTCCTGCTGAGTTGATTATATAATTATCTTTATAGATTAAGTCAGAAACTTTTACTATTTGTAATCCTTTTTGCTTTATATTTTTTATTAGGAAGTCCAAACTATTAGCCGTATTCTTAGTACCATTGTGGCTTAATATTATATCTCCAGCTTTTAGTTTATTACCTATTCTGTCCCACATTTGCTCTGCTGTTAAATCTGTATAATCTAAAGTATCCAAATCCCATTGTATTGTATAATAATTATTATCCTTTGCGGCTTTTATTACTGTATCATTGTATTCACCATAAGGTGCCCTATAGATATTCGTTTTTACTCCTGTCAATTTTTCAATCTTTTCAGTGCTCTTCTTTATTTCTTCCACATTCTGCTCGTAAGTTAAGCTATTTGTATGTGGGTGTGTATCACTATGGCTTGCAATTTCATGCCCCGCTTCTGCCATTTTTTTGACTTCATCTGGATATTTATCTGCCCATTCCCCAACCACGAAAAATGTTATTTTCACTTGATTTTCATCCAGCGTTTTCAAAATGCTGTCTATATCATCTGCATTCCAAGCACAATTCATTGTAAATGCCACTTTTGGCTCTTCTGTTTCTACATTATATATTGGCAATAGCTTATTTGCTGGTGCTGCCGTCTGCACTGCATTTTCACTTTGGTTTATCATGCTAGCGACAAAAAATAGCAATATTACGGTAAAAATTGAAACTAAATACGCATATATTTTTTGCTTATTGAATACGAAAAACATATCATCACTCCAATTACTATAAAGCTATTTAATTGTATGCATTTCTTTGTGCAATATGCATTAAAACAGACATAGATTATTTCTATGTCTGCTTTTTTCCTTTATTTTTCATATACAACAACTCCTGTTTGTTTTATTTCTTTGTCAATTAATTATTTCATATTTTTTAATTTCTAATCATTATTCTTCAATAATTTCATGTTCAAAAAATCTCTCTTGAAATTCTACTAATGCTTCTAACATATATCTTTTCTTCAGGCGCAATTACTAATTTATCGTCATCATTTTCTAAAATCTTTATTTAATTCCTTTTCCTCTGCTAAATTTCTTTTTTCTTCATTAACATACTCTAAAAAAATCTTATTATTGAAAGCTCCTTTCTTTTTTTCTTTAACTTTCATAACTTTTCTTACTTCGTCTTTGTTGTAACCTTTTACTTTCATTATAGCATTTATAACTTCCATTAAATCACCAAGTTCTTCAATACTATTTTCTTCTACAAACTCATTAGCCTCTTCCAAAATTTTTCTATTTAACTCTCTTAAATATTCTTCGTCATCTAAAATTCTATACTTACATTTTCTACCTTGTTCATTATCAATATTTTCAGGAATTTTATCTCTAACTAATTTATTGTAAGTATATCTAAAACTATTACTTAATAAAGCAATTTTTATTCCTACAACGCCATATTCTTTCTCTTGTTCCTTCGAATAAAATTGATACATCGATTTTGTTTTTCTTTCTATCTCGTCCTTATCAATATAAATTTTTTCAAATAAATCCTTAAATGTTTCAGCTCTGTATATATTTAGTACTTCAACTAGTAATTTTTCCTGTAAATCCGGTAGTTTTGAGAATTCTATTTCATCTCCTATTTTTACTTTTCTCCTTTTCTCATCATATAATCTAAATTCAATTGTTTTTGTTCCATTTTTTATTCTTTCAAATGGACTTTCCTTTAACTTCATTTTATGTAACATATTTGTACCTCTACTTTCCATATTTCTTCTGATTCTGCTTTTTTTATTATGATATAAGTATATCATAATTTAAGATATTTTAATATGTTCGCTTGTTTTTTATTTTAAATTATTGT
>CALXJQ010000015.1 GCA_944388665.1 uncultured Clostridia bacterium | reverse complement strand
GGTACACAAAGTACAAAAACAAGAGCAGAAGTTTCTGGTGGTGGTAAAAAACCATGGAGACAAAAAGGAACAGGTAGGGCAAGACAAGGTTCAATAAGAGCACCACAATGGATAAAAGGTGGTATAGCATTAGGACCAAAGCCTCGTTCATATAAATACAGAGTTAACAAAAAAGAAAAGAGATTAGCAATTAAATCTATATTAAGTTCTAAAGTATTAGAAAAAGAATTGACAGTTGTTGATAAATTAGAAGTAAAAGAAATAAAAACAAAAACGATGGCAAAAGCATTGGCAGACTTAAAAGTTTCAGGAAAAACATTAATAGTTCTTCCAGAAAATAACAAAAACGTATTAATGTCATCAAGAAACATTGAAGGTGTTAAAACAATTACTGCTAACAACATAAATGTATTTGATTTATTAAAATATACAAATCTAATTTTATCAGTAGATACTGTTAAAAAATTAGAGGAGGTGTACGCATAATGTTACCAGAAGAAATAATAATAGCACCAGTCGTTACAGAAAAAAGCAACGACGAACTACAACAAGGCAAATACACTTTCAAGGTAAACAGAAAAGCAACAAAAGTTGAAATAGCAAAAGCTGTTGAAAAACTTTTTGAAGTAAAAGTACTAAAAGTAAATACAATGAAAGTACCTGGAAAAAAGAAAAGAGTAGGTTATCATACAGGTAAGACATCAGATTGGAAAAAAGCAATAGTTACTATTGACACAAATCCAGGAGAACTTACATACTTAGCAAAAGGCGGAAAAGCTACAAAAATATCAAAAACTTATAAGGATTCTATAGATGAATTTATGGGAGCCTAAACGAATGAACTTTGGGGACGTTCCTTAAAGTTCATCGCGAAAAAGAACATTGGCGGCAAACTTAAAATTCATAAATAAAAATGAACTTTAAGGAACGTCCCCAAAGTTCAAATTATCGGGAAAGTACCCGGAAAATAAAGAATATCTGTTATGCGGAGCAGGAAAAACATCCGTAAATATATAGAGAAGAAAAACAATCAAAAGCGAGCAGTGCTAGGAAAACGAACGAAAAATCCGGAGGTGTACGTTTGTACATCGAGGAATTTTGAAGTGAAGTTTGACAACGCAATGCGAAGGTTTTCATTGTTTTGAAAGGAGAATAATAATGAAACACTTTAATCCTTATACTCCATCAAGAAGAAATATGACTGTTTCAGATTTTTCAGAGATTACAAAGAAAACTCCTGAAAAATCACTACTTGCAAAGAAAAAGAAAAATGCAGGTAGAAATTCTTATGGAAGAATAACTGTTAGACATCAAGGTGGAGGAAATAGGCAAAAATATAGAATTATAGATTTCAAAAGAAGAAAAGATGATATGATTGCAACTGTAATAGGAATTGAATATGATCCAAATCGTAGCAGTAATATAGCTTTAGTACAATATGAAGATGGAGAAAAAAGATATATATTAGCTCCAGAAGGATTAAAAGATGGAGACAAGGTAGTGTCTGGAGAATCAGTTGATATTAAAGTTGGAAACTGTATGCCAATAAGCAATATACCAGTAGGAACTTTAATTCACAATATTGAATTAAATCCAGGTCAAGGCGGAAAGCTAGTTAAGGCTGCTGGACAAAGTGCACAATTAATGGCTAAAGAGGGAAAATATGCATATTTAAGACTTCCATCAGGCGAAATGAGATTAATTTTATCTACTTGTAGAGCAACTGTTGGAGTTATTGGAAACAGCGATCATGAGAATGTAAAACTAGGAAAGGCTGGAAGAACAAGACATTTGGGAATCAGACCAACAGTAAGAGGATCTGTTATGAACCCAGTAGATCACCCACATGGTGGTGGTGAAGGAAAAGCACCAGTAGGACATTCAGGACCAATGACACCTTGGGGCAAACCAGCACTTGGATATAAAACAAGAAATAAAAAGAAAGTATCTAATAAATTTATTGTTAAGAGAAGAAAATAAACTAAAAATATTTCTTGAAAGGAGGAAATTTTTAAATGTCAAGATCAAGCAAGAAAAAACCTTATGTAGCACCTGAATTATTAAAAAGAGTAGAAGCTATGAACGAAAGCGGTAAAAAAGAAGTGTTGAAGACATGGTCAAGAGCTTCAACAATATATCCACAAATGGTTGGACACACAATAGCTGTTCATGACGGAAGAAAACATGTTCCAATTTATATAACTGAAGAAATGATTGGGCATAAATTAGGTGAATTCGCACCAACTAGAACTTTTAAAGGTCATTCAGGAGAAAAGAAAACAACACCAGCAAAATAATAAAAAATGCAAATGCTTGAAAAGAAGGAGGGAAACAAAGTGCAAGAGCAAGAAACTTTAGTAAAAAATGAAGCAAGAGCAACTTTAAGATATGCTAGAATTTCCGCTAGAAAAGTAAAAATTGTAGCAGATTTAATAAGAGGAAAAGATGTAGATGAGGCTTTAGCAATTGTAAAATTTACACCAAAAGCATCATCAGAATTAATAGAAAAACTATTAAAATCAGCTATAGCTAATGCAGAAAATAATCATGACATGAGACGTGAAAATTTATATGTTGCTGAAATCTATGCAAATCAAGGTCCTACATTAAAAAGAATAAGGCCTGCAGCAAAAGGTTCAGCAGTGAGAATAAGAAAAAGAACAAGCCATATAACAATAGTTTTAAAGGAAAGAGACTAAAAATAACAAACAGGGTTTAACTGTTATAAGAAAGGAGAAAAATATGGGACAGAAAGTAAATCCAACGGGTTTAAGAGTTGGCATAATAAAAGATTGGAATTCTAAATGGTATGCAGATTCTAAGCACTTTGCAGATTATTTAGTTGAAGATCAAAAAATTCGTAAATTTTTAAAGAAAAAACTATATCTTGCTGGAATTTCTAAAATAGAAATTGAAAGAACAGCAAAAGCTGTAAAAATAAATCTATATACTGCTAAGCCAGGAATAGTAATAGGAAAAGGTGGAGCAGAAGTAGAAAGCATAAAAAATGAATTAACAAAATTAATAAACAAAGATGTTAATTTAAACATCGTAGAAGTAAAAAATGTTGATGCAGATGCTCAATTGGTAGCAGAAAACATAGCTGGACAATTAGAGAGAAGAATTTCATTCAGAAGAGCTATGAAACAATGCATGCAAAGAGCTGTAAAAGCAGGAGCTCTAGGAATAAAAACTTCAGTTTCTGGAAGATTAGGTGGAGCCGACATGGCTAGAACAGAGTTTTATAAAGAAGGAAATATACCATTACAAACTTTAAGAGCTGATATAGATTATGGATTTGCAGAAGCAAATACAACTTATGGAAAAATTGGTGTAAAAGTTTGGATATATAAAGGAGAAGTTCTTCCAGAGAAGAAAATGGAAGGAGGAGACAAATAATGCCATTAATGCCAAAAAGATCAAAATTTAGAAAAATGCAAAAAGGTAGAATGAGAGGAAAAGCAACAAGAGGAACAAAAGTTACTGACGGAGAATATGGTCTTCAAGCTACAACAGCAGCTTTAATTACAGGAAATCAAATTGAAGCAGCTCGTATTGCCATGACTCGTTATATAAAAAGAGGTGGTAAAGTTTGGATAAAAATATTCCCAGATAAGCCAATAACTGCAAAACCTATTGGTACTCGTATGGGTAAAGGTAAAGGTGCTCCAGAATACTGGGTTGCAGTAGTAAAGCCAGGAAGAGTTATGTTTGAGATAGCTGGCGTACCAGAAGAAACTGCAAGAGAGGCCTTAAGACTTGCTGCCAACAAACTACCTAACCAAGCAAAGTTTGTTAAAAGAGAAACTGAAAAGGTAGGTGAAAATGATGAAGATAAATAAAATTAGAGAAATGTCTTCACCAGATTTAGAAAAGGAATTAGGTGAACTAAAAACAGAATTATTCAAATTAAAGTTTAGTTTAGCTACACATGGATTAGATAATCCAATGAAAATAAAAGATGTTAAAAGAGATATAGCTAAAATAAATACAGTATTAACAGAAAGAAAAATAGCAGAAAACAAAAAAGCATAATAACAAAATGGGAAAAATCCCTACCAAAAAAAGAAAGGAGAAATCTAAATGGGAGAAAGAAATCTTCGTAAAGTCATGATTGGCACAGTAACATCAAACAAAATGGACAAAACAGTAGTAGTTGCTGTTGAGAACAGCGTTAGCCACAAAATATATGGTAAAATTGTAAAAAGAACTTATACACTAAAAGCTCATGATGAAGAAAATGCTTGCCAAATCGGTGACAAAGTTAAAGTTATGGAAACAAGACCATTGTCAAAAGACAAGAGATGGAGAGTAGTAGAAATACTTGAAAAAGCCGTAACAAAATAATGACATTGTAAAAAAGGAGGAAAAAGAATGATACAGCAACAATCAATATTAAAAGTAGCTGACAACACTGGTGCTAAAGAAATAATGTGTATCAGATGTTTAGGCGGATCTTATAGAAAAACATCTAACATAGGAGATGTTATAGTTGCTTCTGTTAAATCAGCAACACCAGGAGGCGTTGTAAAAAAAGGCGATGTTGTAAAAGCAGTAATAGTTAGAACTAAAAAAGGATTAAGAAGAGCAGATGGATCATACATAAAATTTGATGAAAATGCAGCTGTAATAATCAAAGATGACGGAACCCCAAGAGGAACACGTATATTTGGACCAGTTGCAAGAGAGCTAAGAGAAAAAGATTATATGAAAATACTTTCATTAGCTCCAGAGGTGTTATAGAAACAAAAAAGTAACTTAGGAGAGCACTTAAGCAGAGGTCATCAATAATTCACAAGGGGAGGGGACATCCCCGTAACTAAAGTGGAGATGACCCGAGGGTAAGGAGTGTCCCCTGACAATAAAGAAAGAAGGAGGAAGCCTTAATGAAAATTAAAAAAGGAGATAACGTTCAAGTTTTATCAGGAAATGATAAAGGTAAAACTGGAGAAGTCTTACAAGTTATACCTAAAGAAAACAAAGTAATTGTCAAAGGTATAAACAACAGAAAAAAACACGTAAAAGCTAGAAGACAAGGCGAAGAAAGTGGAATAATTTCAGTTGAATGTGCTATACCAGCTTCAAAAGTAAATGTTGTATGCCCTAAATGTGGAAAAACAACAAAAGTTGGATATAGTGTAGAAAAAGATTCAAAAGTACGTATTTGTAAAAAATGCGGAGCAAAATTAAAATAGGAAAGGAGGATTAATAATAAATGGAAAAACTAAGAGAACATTATGAAAAAGAAGTAATCCCAGCATTAATGAAAAAATTTGAATACAAATCAATTATGCAAGTTCCAAAACTTGATAAAATAGTAATAAATATAGGATTAGGAGATTTAAAAGAAAATCCTAAATCATTAGAAAATGCAATGAATGATTTAATGCAAATTACTGGACAAAAACCAGCAGTAACAAAAGCAAAAAAATCAATTGCAGCATTTAAAATAAGAGAAGGAGCAGACATTGGATGCAAAGTAACTTTAAGATCAGACAAAATGTATGATTTTGCTTACAAATTATTCAATGTAGCACTTCCAAGAGTAAGAGATTTTAGAGGAGTTTCGGCAAACTCTTTCGATGGAAGAGGAAACTATTCTATGGGAGTAAAAGAACAATTAATATTCCCAGAAATCGAATATGATAAAGTTGATAAAATAAGAGGAATGGATATAATATTTGTAACAACAGCAAAAACTGATGAAGAAGCTAAAGAATTATTAACTTTATTAGGAATGCCTTTTAAAAATTAATCAATTAATGAAAGGAGATAAAAAATGGCTAAGAAATCATTAAAAGTAAAACAAGCTAGACCACAAAAATATAAAACAAGAGAATACAATAGATGCAGAATTTGTGGAAGACCAAGATCATATATAAGAAAATATGGTATATGTCGTGTATGCTTTAGAGAATTAGCACATAAGGGTGAGATACCAGGAGTTAAAAAAGCCAGCTGGTAAAAAATAGATAAAACGCACATCTCACTACTTTGAATCAATTTTAGTAAAGAAAAAGGAGGTAAGGATAGATGAATATTACAGATCCAATAGCAGATATGTTAACAAGAATAAGAAATGCAAATAGCTCAAAACATAAAACAGTTGATATTCCTGCTTCAAATATGAAACGTGGTATAGCTGACATATTATTTAGAGAAGGATATATAAAATCATTCGAAGAAATAAAAGACGATGCTCAAGGAATCATCAGAATTACTTTAAAATATGATGAAAAAGGAGCAAGAGTTATAGATGGATTAAAAAGAATAAGCAAACCAGGCTTAAGAGTATATGCATCAAAGGACGAGTTGCCAAGAGTATTAAACGGATTAGGTATAGCAATTATATCTACATCAAAAGGCCTAAAAACAGACAAAGAAGCTCGTGAATTAGGTATTGGCGGGGAAGTACTAGCATATATCTGGTAATTATAAGAAAAAGGAGGGAAAAGCGAAATGTCAAGAATAGGAAACAAAATTATTACAGTTCCAGACGGCGTACAAGTAAAAGTAGAAGGCTCAAAGGTAACTGTTACAGGACCTAAAGGTACACTAGAAAGAGAAATACATGAAAACATGGGAATAGAATTAGAAGGAAATCAACTAAAAGTAGTAATAAAATCAAATCCAGAAGAACCACAAAACCAAAGTTTACATGGAACAACAAGAGCAATATTAAACAATATGATAGTAGGTGTAACAGAAGGCTATACTAGAGAACTACAAATAAATGGTGTAGGTTATAGAGCAGCAAAGCAAGGAAATAACTTAAATCTAACTCTAGGATATTCTCATCCAGTAATATTCGATGCACCAGCTGGAATTACTTTTGATGTTCCAAACCCAAATACAATAATAGTAAAGGGAATTGATAAAGAATTGGTTGGTCAAACTGCAGCTAATATAAGAACAAAGAGACCACCAGAAGTATATAGAGGTAAAGGTATTAAATATGCAGAGGAAGTTATTAGACGTAAAGAGGGCAAGACTGGCAAGTAATTTTGATTAAACTTTTTTGGAAAGGAGTAAGGAAGATGATTAAAAAGACAGATAGAAAAATGGAAAGAACCAGAAGACATATTCGTGTAAGAAGAAAAGTATCTGGAACAGCAGAAAGACCAAGATTATCTGTATATAGAAGCAATACAAATATATATGCACAAATTATAGATGATGTTGCAGGAAATACCTTAGTATCAGCCTCAACATTAGATAAAGAAGTAAAAGTAAAACATGCTAATAAAGAAGCTGCAAAAGAAGTTGGAGCTTTAATTGCAAAAAGAGCTGCTGACAAGAAAATAAAATCAGTAGTCTTTGATCGTGGTGGATACATATATCATGGCGTAATTAAAGAACTAGCAGAAGCAGCAAGAGAAGGCGGACTAAGCTTTTAATAAAAATAAAAATGGAGATAACTCTAATAAAGGTCATCAATAATTCACAAGGGGAGGGGACATCCCCGCAACTGAAGTGGAGGTGACCCAAGAGTAAGGAGTGTCCTAACAATAAAAATAAAAATGGAGATAACTCTAATAAAGGTCATCAGTAATTCACAAGGGGAGGGGACATCCCCGCAACTGAAGTGGAGGTGACCCAAGAGTAAGGAGTGTCCCCTGACAATAAAAAAAGGAGGGAAAACAATTTAATGGACGAAAAGAATGAATTAAAGGAAAAAGTTGTAGCTATTAACAGAGTTGCTAAAGTTGTAAAAGGTGGTAGAACTTTTAGATTTAGTGCTGTAGTAGTTGTTGGAGACGGAAAAGGCCATGTAGGTGTTGGAAATGGTAAAGCAGCTGAAGTTCCAGATGCTATAAGGAAAGCCATCCAAGAAGCTAAAAAGAATTTAGTAGAAGTTCCAATTGTAGAAACAACAGTGCCACATGAATATATAGGAACTTTTGGTAGTGCAAAAGTTATGTTAAAGCCTGCTGCAGTAGGTACTGGTATAATTGCTGGAGGAAGTGTTAGACCAGTAATAGAACTTGCAGGATATAGAAATATAAGAACAAAAGTTATAGGTACAAATAATCCAAGGAATGTAGTTTATGCTACATTGGAAGGATTAAAATCTATGAGAACAGTTGAACAAGTTGCTAAAAAGAGAGGCAAAAAAGTAGACGAAATACTATAATCATACAAAAAAGAAGGAGGTGCTAACCTAAAATGAAAATCAACGAATTGAAACCAGCTGTAAGTAAAGTAAAAAGAAATAGAGTAGGACGTGGAATAGGTTCAGGAAATGGTAAAACTTCAGGAAGAGGACAAAAAGGTCAAAAAGCTAGATCTGGTGGCGGAGTAAGAAGAGGCTTTGAAGGAGGTCAAACACCACTATATAGAAGATTGCCAAAAAGAGGTTTTACAAATATACATAGCAAAAATTATACAGAAGTAACTTTAAATATGCTTAATAAATCAAAAGCTACAGACATCACAGCTGAAACATTATTAGAAGAAGGAATAATTGGAAAAATAAATGATGGAATAGTTGTTTTAGCAACAGGAAAGCTAGATAAAAAATTAAATGTAAAAGCTAAAAGATTTACAGCTAAGGCTAAAGAACAAATTGAATCTTTAGGCGGAAAGGCTGAGGTGATTTAGTTGTTTAAAACAATAAAAAATGCATTTAAAACACCTGATGTAAGAAAAAGACTAATATATACATTTATACTAATTGTAGTATTTAGATTAGGATGCTATATATCAGTTCCAGGTGTAGATAGTATAGCCTTAGAGGAGGCAATGGGTAATACACAAGGTTTTGCCCAATTAATAGATATAATCTCTGGAGGTGCTTTCTCAAGATTTTCAGTATTTGCAATGTCAGTAAGCCCTTACATCACAGCATCAATTGTTATACAATTGCTAGCTATGATAATACCATCTTTAGAAAGACTAACTAAAGAAGGCGGAGAAAGAGGAAGACAAAAAATAAATAGATATACCAAAATCTTAACAATAGTATTAGCTTTAGTTGAGGGTATAGGAATTTATTTATCATATAAATCAACAGGAATATTTGTTGATGATAGCTTCTTAACAGGTGCACTAGTTGTAGGAGGATTATTAGCTGGTACATCATTACTTATGTGGTTAGGAGAACAAATAACAAGCAAAGGCATTGGAAATGGAATTTCTTTATTGATATTCATAGGAATTATCTCAAGATTGCCAAGTCTTGTATCAACATTATGGGGATTAATAATGACTGCTGACGGATTTAGTACAACAGGATTATTAATAAGTATAGGAATTATAATAGGAGCATTAGTATTAGTTACAGGAGTTGTATTTGTACAACAAGCAGAAAGAAGAATACCTGTACAATACTCTAAAAAAGTAGTTGGTAGAAAAATGGTGGGAGCTCAGAGTACACATATACCATTAAAGCTTGCAATGGCAGGAGTAATGCCAGTAATCTTTGCTTCATCATTTATGACATTCCCAGCTATGATAATTCAAATGTTTGTTCCAGATATAGCAACAAAAACAGGATTTTTAGCAGGATTATATAATTTCTCAATTGCTACATCAACATCAAATGTAGGAATTGGTTACACTATAGCAAACGCAATAGTATACTTATTGCTAATAGTAGGATTCACATTTTTCTACACATTTGCTACATTTAATCCAGCAGAAGTGTCAAACAATATCAAGAAAAATGGTGGATTCATTCCAGGAATAAGAGCTGGAAAACCAACAACAGAATATTTATCATCAGTAATTTCTAAATTAACTTGGTTTGGTGGTTTATTCCTAGCAATAATCGCTATAATACCAATGCTAATAAGATTCTTGCCAGAAGGCTTAGGAAACATTGCATTTGGTGGTACATCAATCCTAATTGTTGTAGGTGTTGCACTAGAAACAGTACAGCAACTAGAATCTCAATTAGCAATGAGACATTACAAGGGATTTTTGGAAAAATAAAAATGGGTTTCGGGTTTTTTTGGAGTTTCCAAAAAAACTCGTTCTCAGCCAATTAAAAAGTGTAGAAAATAGCGAAAAATTGTAATAATTTTTGCTATGTTTATTATGCTGTCAGTAAATATAGCAAAGATTATTGCAAAAAGTAATCTTAAAATTTACTGATAATAAATCCGTATTTGTTATCAGAATGGAGGTTTTATATGATAATAATAATGTTAGGTGCACCAGGAACAGGTAAAGGAACAGTAGCTGGAATACTAAAAGATGAATTAGGAATTCCACAAATATCTACAGGGGATATTTTTAGAAAACATATTAAAGAACAAACAGAATTAGGAAAATTAGCAGATAGCTATATTTCAAAAGGACAACTAGTGCCAGACGACGTAACAATAAAATTAGTACAAAGCAGAATACAAGAAGACGATGTAAAGCCAGGCATGATATTAGATGGATTCCCAAGAACAGTTGCACAAGCAGAGGCACTAGATAAAATGCTAAGTGAGCAAGGCAAAAAAGTGGACTTAGTAGTTAATTTAACAACTCCAAAGGACGAAATAATAGAAAGAATAGTAAATAGAAGAGTTTGTTCAAATCAAGAATGTAAAGCAGTATATAATTTGGTAATGAATCCACCAAAAAAAGAAGGAATATGCGACAAATGTGGTTCACCACTTGTACAACGTAAAGACGATACAGAAGAAACTGTAAATGAGAGATTTGAATCTTACTTAAAAAATACAGCACCACTTGTAGAATATTATGAAAATAAAGGAATATTAAGAAAAGAAGAAGTAAGCAAATCAATAAATAGACTTGGAAAAGATGTGGCAGAAGATATAGTAAAAATATTTAAAAAATAGGAGATGACTTGTGTTGGTATCAATTAAATCTAATAGAGAAATTGAGCTAATGCGTGAGGCAGGAAAAGTAGTGGCATTAACTTATGAAGAACTAGAAAAAAGAATAAAACCAGGAATGTCAACTTGGGAACTAGACCAAATAGCTGAACAAACAATGAGAAGCTTAGGTGCAGTGCCTGCAGAAAAAGGATTCGACTCCGGAATAAGAGGAGTTCCACCATTTCCAGCATCAATATGTGTTTCTATAAATGATGAAGTTATACATGGAATACCTTCTAAAAAAAGAATAATAAAAGAGGGAGATATAGTAAGTATAGACACAGTAGCTTTGAAAAATGGTTATAATGGAGATGCAGCAAGGACATTTATGGTAGGAAAAGTATCAAAAGATGCACAAAGACTTGTAGAGGTTACAAAACAAGCATTCTTTGAAGGAATAAAATATGCAAAAGTTGGCTATAGACTAGGAGATATATGTCATGCAATAGGTGAGTATGTTCATTCACAAGGATATAGTGTTGTAAGAGAATTCGAAGGACATGGAATAGGAAGTCAAATGCATGAAGATCCGGGCATCCCAAACTATGGCAAAGCAGGTAGAGGCATAAGACTAGAACCAGGTATGACACTAGCGATAGAGCCAATGGTTATACAAGGTAAACCTAACATTTTAGAACTAGATGATGGTTGGACAATAATAACAGAAGATGGAAGCTTGGCTGCGCATTATGAAAATACAATTTTAATTACAGAAAAAGAGCCAGAGATATTGACAATACTAAAAAAATAGTATATAATACAATAGTTACTATACGAAAAATATAAAAAGCTCTTTAAGGAGGGAGAAAAGTGTCTAAAGAGGATGTAATTGAGGTAGAAGGCACAGTAATAGAGGCCTTGCCAAATACAAATTTTAAGGTTGAACTAGAAAATGGCTATCAAATATTAGCCCATATATCTGGAAAATTACGAATGAATTACATAAAAATTTTACCAGGAGATAAAGTAAAAGTAGAACTTTCACCTTATGACTTAACAAAAGGAAGAATTACTTGGAGAGCAAAATAAAATATAAAATAAAATATAAAACCAAACATATAAAGGAGGTGCATTAGAATGAAAGTAAGACCATCAGTAAAAAAAATGTGCGATAAGTGCAAAATAATCAAAAGAAAGGGTGTAATTAGGTGTATATGCGAAAACCCTAAACACAAACAAAGACAAGGTTAATTAAAAAACAAGTTTATAACACAAATTAGGTAGCGGCTGGGAAACGTAAGGTTTCCATATCAAATTTGTGTTTATATATATTTCTATTGTTCAAAATTAAACTGGCCAACAGTAAACGGTTGGAACATTTCACTTTTTAATATTTGGACAAACAACAAAAATAAATTTGGAGGTGCAAAAAAACATGGCTCGTATAGCAGGAGTAGATTTACCTAAAGAAAAAAGAGTTGAAATAGGACTTACATACATATATGGAATTGGAGTAGCAAGTTCTAGGAAAATTCTTGAAAAAACTGGTATAAATCCAGATACAAGAGTAAAAGACTTAACAGATGAACAAATCAATGACATAAGAAAGGCAATAGATGAATCTTATACAGTCGAGGGAGATCTAAGAAGAGAAGTTGCTCTTAACATAAAAAGACTTACAGAAATAGGCTGTTACAGAGGAATAAGACATAGAAGAGGTCTTCCAGTAAGAGGACAAAGAACAAAAACAAATGCTAGAACCAGAAAAGGTGCTAGAAAACCAATAAAAAAATAATTCATTCAGAATTAGAGAAAAGTTTTGAATAGAGGAGGAAGAAAGCAAAATGGCTAAAAATGTAACAACAAAAAAAGTAGCTAGAAGAAATAGAAAAAACATCGAAAAAGGTGAAGCTCATATTCATTCTAGTTTTAATAATACAATAGTTACAATTACAGATACACAAGGAAATTCAATTTCTTGGGGAAGTGCTGGAGAGTTAGGTTACAAAGGCTCAAGAAAAAGCACACCTTATGCAGCAGGTCAAGTTGCTGAGTCAGCTGCCAAAGCTGCTATGGAACATGGATTAAAAACTGTAGAAGTATTTGTTAAAGGACCAGGAGCAGGAAGAGAAGCTGCAATAAGAGCACTTCAAACTGCAGGTCTTGAGATAAGTGCAATAAAAGATGTAACACCAATACCACATAATGGTTGCAGACCACCAAAAAGAAGAAGAGTATAAACGGTCGGTTAAAAGAAAAAAGAAAGGAGTAAGAAATAATGTCAAGATATAAAGACGAGCAATGTCGTAGATGCCGTAGAGAAGGACAAAAATTGTTCTTAAAGGGCGATAGATGCTATACAGACAAATGCGGTATTTCAAGAAGAAATTATGCACCTGGAGATCACGGTCAAAAAAGAGCAAAACTTTCTGAATACGGAACTCAATTAAGAGAAAAACAAAAAACAAAAGCATACTATGGAGTTGGAGAAAAACAATTTAGAAAATATTTTGAAATGGCTTCTAGTAAAAGAGGTGTAACAGGTGAAAGCCTATTACAAATATTAGAAAGTAGATTAGATAATGTAGTATACAGATTAGGCTTTGGTTCATCAAGAGCACAAGCAAGACAATTTGTTACACATGCACAATTTGAAGTAAATGGAAACAAAGTTGATATTCCTTCATATTTAGTAAAACCAGGTGATGTTATAACAGTTAGAGAAAATAAAAAAGATAACAGCACAATAAAGGCTAATATAGAAGAATCAGCTAAAAGACCTGTTCCAGCTTGGTTAGAGAGAGACAGTGAAAAAATGAGTGGTAAGGTAATTAGATTAGCAAATAGAGAAGACATTGACCTTCCAATTGAAGAGCATTTGATAGTAGAGCTTTACTCAAAATAATAAGTTAATCAAAACTTTAAGCTTTTACTTGAAGAACTTAAAAAGTTTAGAATTTGAGAATATTCTCGAATATTAGGAGGTAAAAATGATAGAATTTGAAAAGCCAAATATTGAATGTTTAGAAGTCGATGATGCAAAAAACTATGCAAAATTCGTATGTGAACCATTGGAAAGAGGCTATGGAGTAACAATAGGAAATTCATTGAGAAGAATATTACTTTCATCACTACCAGGATGTGCAATAACAAGTGTAAAAATAGATGGAGTATTACATGAATTTTCAACGATTCCAAATGTTGTGGAAGATGTACCAGAGATAATAGTAAACTTAAAAAGCGTTAGATTAAAATTTGATGGAAATGAAGAGAAAATTTTGAGAATTAACCATAAAGGTGAAGGCGAAGTAACTGCAGGAGATATAGTCACAGATGGTACAGTAGAAATACTAAACCCAGATTTACATATAGCTACTGTAGCAGAAGGCGGAAACCTAAATATGGAAATGACAGCAGATAGAGGTAGAGGATATAACTCATCTGATAAAAATAAAAAGCCAAACCAAGACATATCTGTACTTCCAATCGACTCAATTTATACGCCAGTAAAAAAAGTGAACTATCAAGTTGAAAATACAAGAGTTGGACAAATGGTAGACTATGATAAACTAGTAATTGAAGTTTGGACAGATGGAAGCTTAAAGGCACATGAAGCGCTAAGCTTAGCTGCAAAAGTATTAACAGGTCACCTAGAGCTATTCATAGATTTATCAGAAACAGCAAAAAATACACAAGTCATGGTCGAAAAAGAAGAATCTAAAAAAGAAAAAGTATTAGAAATGCCTATCGAAGACTTAGAGTTATCTGTAAGATCATACAATTGTTTAAAAAGAGCATCTATATCTACAGTTGAAGACCTAATTAGTAGGTCACAAACAGATATGATGAAAGTTAGAAATTTAGGCAAAAAATCTTTTGATGAAGTAACAGAAAAGTTACACTCACTAGGTTTAGACTTTGCCAAAGAAGAAGACTAACATTAACAACATATTCTATAACAGAAAATTATTGGTAAAGAGAAAATAGACTTTGTCAAAAAATAAAAATAAAACTAAAATGAGGAGGGAATAAAATTGGCTACAAATAGAAAATTAGGTAGAACAACTGACATAAGAATGGCCATGTTGAAAAACTTAACAACAGATTTAATCATGCATGGAAAAATAGAAACAACATTGCCACGTGCAAAAGAAGTTAAAGCTATTGCTGATAGCATAATTTCATTAGCAATAAAAGAAAAAGATAACTTCGAAACAGTAGATGTAAAAGTAACCAAAGCTAAACTAGATTCAAATGGAAACAAAGAAACAGAACTAGTAAAAAGCAAAAATGGTAAAGAATATCTAAAAGTAGTAAAAGAAACAAAAACAGAACAAAGACAAAAAGACATGCCATCAAGATTAAATGCAAGAAGAAAAATGATGAGAAAACTAAACAAAGTTAAAGATAGCGACGGTAACAACATAGACTTACCATCAAAGCTATTTAACGAAATAGCTCCAAAATATGCTGGCAAAAATGTAGGTGGATATACACGTATAATAAAAGCCGGACCAAGAAGAGGAGATGCAGCAGAAGTTGCAATCTTGCAATTAATTTAATTATAGATTAATTAAATAAAAAACAAATAAAAATATTAATAAAATTTATGAAAAAGGGCTTCATATATACAAATATATAAGGAGTCTTTTTTTTGAACTTTGGGGTGTTTTTGGGGACGGAGGAAAAAAACATCTGCACACTTTCAGCAAAAAACATATAATAGAACTTTGGGGACATTCCTTAAAGTTCAAAAACATTTAGCACACTTTCGGCAAAAAAACATATAATAGAGCATAAGAAAGTAAAGGAATGTGAATTAACATGGAATTTGTTTTAAATACTATATTTTGGACATTAGCAATATATGGATTGCTTGAAATAATAAAAAATATTATTTATTTGAGTACATATACGAAATTCAAATCAGATGGAATTTATTTAATCATAGCGGTTAAGAATCAGGAAGAAAAGATAGAAGGATTTTTACGTTCAACATTATTTAAGATTTTTTATGGAAAAGAGGATTATTTGAAAAATATAATAGTTGCAGATTTAAAATCAACAGATAAGACAAGAGAAATTGTAAAGAAATTGTCGAAAGACTACGAGTGTATAAAGCTAACCACGTGGAAAGAATGCAAAGATATCATGGACAATATTGACGAGAGTTAGGTTGAAATATTAAGAATCCATGACCATATTTTTGGTTGTAAAAACATACTTTTTGTGATATATTTACAAAAAGAAAAGGAGAAATTATGGAACTAATAGGAGAAATTCAGGATATAATATATAGAAATGAAATAAATAGTTATACAGTTGCAACATTTGAAACAGATGAAGAATCTACTGTGGTGGTTGGATATTTACCATTTGTTGGTTCAGGAGATAGTATAAAAGTAGAAGGAAAATTTGTGGAGCATAGAGAATATGGCAGGCAATTTAAAGTAGATACATTTGAAAAATTGTTGCCACAAACGGAAGCAGCTATAGAAAAATTTTTAGCAAATGGTAATATAAAGGGAATTGGTGCAGCTACAGCTAAGAAAATAGTTAAAAGATTTGGCAAAGAGACATTACACATATTAAGAGATGATCCGATGAAACTTTCTCTAATTTCAGGCATTTCTACAAAAAAGGCGAAAGAGATAGGCGAAGAATTTATTCAAAATTGGGAAGTATGGCAACTTGTAGGTTTTTTGGACAAATTTGGTATAGGTGCAGAGCAGGCCAAAAAAGTATTTGATTTATTAGGTGCAAATGCAAAAGAACAAATAGAAGAAAATCCATATATATTAATAGATATAGCAAGGGGAGTTGACTTTGCACAAATAGACAAGATGGCATTAGACTTGGGGATAAGCTATGATAACGACAAGAGAATTTCGAGTGCTGTAAAATATGCATTAATCAGGAGTACTTATAATGGACATGCTTGTGTACAAAAGCAAAATTTGATAGATTATGTTGCTCAATTAATAGATGTTTCAAGTGAAAATGTTGAAGATGCTTTAATTAATTTAAAAGCAAAAGAGGAAATTGTAATAGAAAAAAGAAGCGAAAAAGAGGAATATGTGTATTTGCAAGATTTTTATCAGGTGGAAGATGAAATTGCTTTTAGAATTAAAAGATTGCAAAAGGCAAAAAATGTAAAAAAAGTAAACAATTTATCAAAATTACTAGAAAAAGTTCAAGAAAATTCAAATATTGAATTATCGGAAAAACAAAAAGAGGCTGTAAATTTAGTAAATGAAAATAATGTAATAATCATAACTGGTGGTCCAGGAACAGGAAAAACAACAATCATAAAAACAATAATAGACATTTATGAAAGTCAAGGCAAAAAGCTGGTGCTTACAGCCCCAACAGGTAGAGCAGCAAAAAAAATTGCAGAAACAACAGGAAGAGAAGCATTAACTTTACATAGATTGCTAGAAATAGGCAAAATAGATGAAGAAGGCATGTATAAACATAATGACTATGAAGGAGCACCAATAGATGCAGACTTAATAATAGTAGATGAAATGTCAATGGTGGACATGTTCTTAATGAGCTATTTGCTAAAATGCATATATCAGGGAACGAAACTAATTTTAGTTGGAGATGTGGATCAACTGTCTTCAGTTGGGCCAGGAAGTGTGTTGAAAGATCTTATAAATTCAGGAGAAGTTGTGACCATACATTTGGATAAAATATTTAGACAAGCTGCAAAAAGTAAAATCATTTTAAATGCACATAGAGTAAATAATGGGGAGTCATTTATTCCAAAAGGAGAAAAATTTGTCGATGAAGGTACAAATGAAGACTTTTTCTTTATACGAGAAAATTCGCAAGAAAAAGTGCTAGAGCAAGTTATTTCTTTATGTACAGGAAGATTAAAAAAATATGGAGATTATGACTTTTTTAGTAGTATACAAGTACTTTCACCTACTAAAAAAGGGATGCTTGGCACAAAAGAGCTCAACAAGGCATTACAGCAGGCATTAAATCCTAATACACAACATTTGCCAGAAAAAGCTAGCAATGGGGCAATTTTTAGGCAAGGAGATAGAGTAATGCAAATAAAAAATAATTATGATATATATTGGGAAAAAGAAGGCGAAGACGGTCAAACTATTGCAGGAAGTGGCGTATTTAATGGCGAAATAGGTACGATAACACAAATAAGTGAAAAAGAAAAGCTAGTAGAGGTTCTTTTTGATGATCAAAAAACAGCGTGGTATGAATTTTCAGAATTGGATCAAATAGAACACAGTTATGCAATAACAATACACAAGGCACAGCGGAAGCGAATTTGACGTAGTAATAATGGTAGTTCCGCCATCTTCGCCAATGCTACTAACTAGAAATTTATTATATACAGGAATAACAAGAGCAAAAAAATTATTAATAATAATAGGAAATGAAAATGTTGTAAATTATATGATAAACAATATTGATAGTAAAAAAAGAAATACAGGATTAGAATATAAATTAAAAAATTATTTTTCAACTTAGCCTTTTAAAGGAGGAAAACATTAAATTTGCAAAAATTAATAGATATCATTTATCCACCAGTGTGTGGAATTTGTGGAAAACTAGATAGCAACTTTTTATGTAAAAAATGTGAAAAAATACTAGATAAACAGGCAAAATTTAAAATAATAAATAACATCGGAGATGAAAAATCTTCAAAACTTTTATATATTTTTAAATATCAAGGCATAATAAGAAAAATGATGCTAGAGTATAAATTTGATGAAAAATCGTATTTATATAAAACATTTGTGAATTTTTTGTTAAAAAATAAAAAGTTCTTTCAAATTTTAAAAACTTATGATACAATTGTGCCAGTTCCTATAAGCGGAAAAAGGAAAAAAGAAAGAGGCTACAACCAAAGCCTGTTAATAGCAAAAGAACTAGGCAAAAGAATCGGCGTGCCAGTGGCAAGCAGGGCACTGTGCAAAACCAAAAACATAGTAGCTCAAAGTAAGCTAAATAAAAGACAAAGGCAAGAAAACATAGTTGGAGCATATAGCCTAGGAAAAACAAAAGGTTTAGAAAATGCCAAAATACTACTATTCGATGACATCTATACAACTGGCAGCACAATAAAAGAATGTGCAAAAACCTTAAAAAAAGCAAAGCCTAAAAAAATAGATTACTTAACAATTGCAAAAGACTAAATGTTTTTGGGTGTTTTTGGGGACGGAGGAAAAAAACACCCCAAAAAAATTGGAAACGGCCCGTTTGAGGCAAAGTTTGCTATTGGAAACGGTTCGTTTGAGGTAAGGTTTGTTATTGAAAACAGCCCGCTTGAGGCAAGTTTTGCTATTGAAAACAGTCCGCTTGAGGCAAGGTTTGCTATTGGAAATAGCTCGTTTCTGCCAAGGCTTTGCCAAAAATGAGCGTTCATAATGGCAAAATTGAAAACTTAAGAAAAAAATGTGCCAAGGGGGGACGTAGCTAAATGACACATAATTGCCAAAAGGCTCAAGGAGCAACGAGCACAAATGGAATTACAGTAAATGAACTAAATGGCACAAATTGCCAAAAAGGTTCGTCCATCGTGGCACAAAATTGAGATGTTTTTTTCCTCCGTCCCCAAAAACACCCAAAAACATCTGAGAAGAAAGGATGAATTTGATTATGGAAGATTTGGTGGAAAGTATATTAGATTATGTAAGGTCAGACTACACTGATTATGCTATTATGATCAATGGCGAGTGGGGCTCTGGTAAGACGTATTTTTGGAATAATAAGATTAGAAAGAAAATTGAGTCTATGCAGCTAAATGGCAAGAGATTTACAACGATTTATATGTCGCTGTATGGTATTTCTAATCTCGAGGAGATTAGTAAGAAGATTTTTATTGAGACGACGCAGTTGATGGATAAAAATTTGAGAAAGTTTATGGATGCGAATGGGCAGACGACTATTCCAGAGTATGCGAAGACAGGCATTGATATGGCGAATTTTTTTGGCGTTACGCAGAATGGGGATAGGATTGATTATGCCGACTTTTTCTCTACTGATGACAAGGTGCTTTGTTTTGACGATTTGGAGAGAGCAAATGTTGATGTTATTGATATTTTGGGTTATATCAATAATTTTGTTGAGCATGACCATATTAAGACTATTATTATTTGTAACGAGAAAGAGTTGGCAACTAAGCTAAAAAGCTCAAATTTGGAGATGAAGACTTTTATTGCAACGTATTTGCTAGATAAGCAAGATGAGCTAAATAAGAAGGACAAGCCAATTGTGGAAAAAATTCAGGATAAAATTGAGCATGTTTTCGATAAGGCCAATGATTATGATAGGATAAAGGAAAAGTTGATAGGCGAGACTTTTGAATATGCTCCAAAGTTCGATTATATTATAAATGGCATTTTGATGCGATATGAAAATAATCCAGATTTAATAAGGTTCTTAAGGGAAAATACAAATTTGATAATTTCTACTTTTAATAAGAGTGGAACTAGAAACCTAAGAATTTTGAAGCATGCGCTAAATGATTTCAAAAAGGTGTATGAGATGGTAAATGACAATTACCCAAATATGAATAATAGGGTAATGCAAACCATGTTGATTTTTACAATTGCTGTTTCATTTGAAATTAAGGCGGGAAAAATTACGAAGGACAAGTTTATGAATATCAAAGATAATGAGGAGTATAAATCAATCCTTGTTTCCTCTAGGACTTTGATGGATAATAGGCAGTTTTACATCAAGGAGTTTGATAGTAACTATTATTATAATTTTAAGGCAGAGTATCGTTTCTTTAAATTTATAGAATATTATGTGCGCACGCGTATTTTCGACATGAAGCTTTTCAAAACAGACATGGAGACTATAAGAAACACAGTAGATACTGAGAATTTGCCAGCTTACAAAAGATTGCTTACAGAGGAGTATTGGAAAATTTCTGATGACCAGTTTGGTGGCGTTATACAAGAAATTATAGAGGACTTAAAAGAAGGAAATTTAAAATTAATAGATATAGTAAAATTGTATGCATATTTCAGCTATTTTTCTAAAAAAGGTCTAATTGAATACGACATCAAAACATTAAAAAACATCTTCTTCACTGGCATGAATTTGGCATCTCTAAAATCAGAATATTGCCCAAACCCAAATGAAGAACTTGGAAAAGTAGCGATAGACGAGATTGAAGATGATATGGAAGACATCTTAAAACACTTTGATACATTAAACAATCAATTGTTAGACAAAATGTATAAAGAAAAGGCAGATGAAATAATGAAATGCATCCCAATGAAGATGGAACAATTCTATGAAAAATTTGACAAAGAATGCATGACCATCCCAATCTTCAAATATTATGACCCATTCCAGCTATTCCAAAGAATCTCTTGCGCAAGCAATGAAGACATCGTGTTAATAAAAGAAAAACTTTTGGATAGAGCAAATAAACATAAAAATGAAATAGAGCCAGAAATGAAAAACATCAAGCAATTAAAACAAATAACAGACGATTACTTAAATGGCAAATCACCATCAATAAAAATAGTAATGCTAAAAGACTTCTCAAAAGACTTGGGCAGAATACTAGATATGTACAAGCCATCACTATTTGGTGGCAAAAAAGAAGAAACCACAACTCCAGCTCCAGCTTCAACTTCAACCTAAGATGTTTTTGGGGACGTTCTTTAAAGTTCAATTTTGGTTTTTGTAAATTTATAGGAAAAATCTAATAAAGATATATGTAATTATTCTAGTAGTGTTCTCGGTTCATTATCCTCATCAAGAACTTCTAAATTAATTTTGTGGCGCCCTTCCAAAAACAAGTTTTTGAACTCTTTCCACAAAATTAATAAAGAAGTTCTAAGCGAGTCTAATTCACATTCGAACGAACTCCTAGAATAATCACATATATCATCAATAAGATTTCTATAAATACAGAAAAATATGAACTTTAAAAATCATCTCACAAATGCCTACTTTGATAAAATTTATTGATGATGAAAGTGAACTTTAAAGAACGTCCCCAAAGTTCAGTTGCTAAAAACGCAAAAAAGCCCTAAATTTAAAGAAAAACTAAGGATGAACTTTAAGGAACGTCCCCAAAGTTCAAAATTTTTTGTATAATTTTTCTCTTTTTAGCAATAATAAGAGTAGACATAAATTTATAAAGGAGGAAAATTATGAAAGCAACAGGAGTTGTAAGAAGAATAGATGATTTAGGAAGAGTTGTAATTCCTAAAGAGATAAGAAAGACTTTAAGAATTAAAGAAGGTGACCCATTAGAGATTTTTACTGATAGGGAAGGGCAAGTGATTCTTAAGAAGTATTCTCCAATAGGTGAGCTTTCTGAGTTTGCAGCAGGGTATGCAGAAACGCTTTCTAAAACTACAGGGCACATAGCGTGCATTACGGATAAGGATACTATTATTGCAGTTTCTGGTGGTTCTAAGAAGGAGTTTTTGGAGCAGGATATTAGCCCAGAGCTAGAGCAATTGATGGAAGACAAGGAAGTGTATACAAGCAAGGATAATAGTGATATAGCAATACCTATAACTAAAAATGAGGATGAACAGAAGCACAAACATAATGCCCAAGTGGTATACCCAATTGTTTCAAATGGAGATACTATTGGCTCTGTAATTTTAATGTCAAAGGAAGCTGACAAGAAGATGAACGATGTAGAGAAAAAAGTAGCACAGTCTGCCGCAACATTCTTAGGGACACAAATGGAAATATAAATAAAAAAACAAGTTCATAATTTTATAAAACGAATAAAATTATTAGCTTGTTTTTTTAGTACTATTATTGTCACTTGGTATGTCTTTTACGTCTGTTAGACCTACTATATAATCGATTGAGGTACCATAGAATTTTGCGAGTGTCATAAGATGTGTAATTGGTATGGTTCTATTACCTTTTTCGTATTCAGAATAATATTGCTGCGAGATGCCCAAAATGGCTGCTACTTCACGTTGAAGCTTATCATTGTCTTCTCTTAAATCTTTAATCCTTTTAAATTTCATTCGACATAAAACCTCCTTAATATATTTATTTTAGCAGAAAATTTTGGAAAATAGCTATGCAACATAACAAATTATGTAAATTTTACAAATATATTACATTTTCGTGACAATTATTGAAAAATGACGAACTATAAAATATAATAGAAATACATAAGTAGTTATGTACGAAAATAATACATAAGAAAAAGGTTGAAAAATAATTACGACTTTTTTCGACTAAAATTGTGCTTTAGGGAAGGGAATGGTAATAAAGATGGAAAGAAAATCAAAGATTAGAAATTCTATGTCAGGTGTAACACTAATAGCCCTAGTAGTGACGGTAATAGTGTTATTAATTTTGGCTGGTGTAACAATTACAGCCATAACAGGTGACAACGGAATTATTAAGCAGGCGCAAGATGCAGCTGAGGCTACAAATTATAGCCAAGCGCGTGAGAAGATTGAGATGCAGATTTTGCAAAGCTACAATAAAAATGGAGATATAGATCTTGATAAACTTACGGATAATTTTATCAAGAATATTCCTGGCGCCCAAATAAGAGGCGATGATGGCAGCGCAACAGATATTAGCGATGATAATAGGATAACTGATTTGCCAGTAACTGTTGTTGTTGATGGATATGATTTTACAATTTGGGGCAGTGGAACTGTAACAGGTGAAGGTGAAGAGAAGCCATCACAGGATAAGTTTAATATAACAAGTTTGAATTTGACTTCAACAGAAGATAGCATAACAGCAAAGGTTCAAGCAAGCAACGGAAATGGTGCAACTTACACGTATTATTATAAATTGAGTAGTAGCAATGATTGGATTGAGATTCATAAAGGAACAGAGACAACTTGCACGATTGAGGGCTTAGAGACAGGCGAGAGTTATGATATTAAGGTTGAGGCAACAAATGGAGAAGAGAGCTCAAGCAAGGAAGGTACAATTTCAACGCAAGAACATTCAATAGCAATTCCAGATGCAAATACACCAGGAGTAATAGATGTTCAAGGGCCAAATTGGAATGGAGATGGAACAGCTGATGTAACGATTACTAAAGGTGATGATGTAGATGATAGCTTGACTATTGAGTATAAAAAAGAGGGCGATAAGGACTACACACCATTAGGTGATGGAGAAACAATAGAAGGCTTACACGAGGGAGACAAAATCTACATTCATTTAACAGATGGAGACAGAGATGGTACAGACACTGTAATTGAAATAAAAGATGAAACAAACCCAACAGTAACAGTGACCCAAGGTGCAACAAGCACAAATGGAATTACAGTAAATGTAGAAGTGCACGATGGAGAATCTGGAATGCCAGA
>CALXJQ010000014.1 GCA_944388665.1 uncultured Clostridia bacterium | reverse complement strand
ATTTAAATACATCTAATGTTAAAGTTCAACTTTCAAAAGCTACAGAATAAGAGTCCCCACCATCTAATATTTAAATACATCTAATGTTAAAGTTCAACCATACCACAAAGAGAGACAGTCAAATGTGATTGTCTCATTTAAATACATCTAATGTTAAAGTTCAACAAATTTTAGAGATAGCAGGAGGTAATTAAATATGTAATTTAAATACATCTAATGTTAAAGTTCAACGTACGTTTTACTGTACAAGAAAATTTTAGTATTTTACCATTTAAATACATCTAATGTTAAAGTTCAACATCTTGCATACCGTAACCCAAAAGCGTTGCATTAGAATTTAAATACATCTAATGTTAAAGTTCAACTTTTTCATCTCGTAACGTAAAGTCCGTCTCTTTTAATAATTTAAATACATCTAATGTTAAAGTTCAACCATTGAAAAATATAGCTTTCTTTTATATATATTAATCCAAAATCAGTCAAAAATCAATGTTTTTGCGTAATTTTTTCCAAGTAGCATTAAAATTATGATGTAGCTAAAAATCAACATTTTTAGCCACTAGCTGGAAAAATCAAAATATCATTTCTTTAAAGCTGCAAATTCATTGCTACATATTTCGAAATATATCTTCAAATTATAAAAAAATATCTTCAGTATTGATTTCATTATTGCCCAGTGTTGTCTCTCCAATAGTTTTAAAATCCATTATTTTAATAATAGATATAAAATCTTCATTTTTATTTATTATAGCTTTTAGTTCGTTTTCTAACTCTAAGATTTGTGAATTAGTTAAAGCTCCTCTAAATACTGATTTTTGCCAGTGGTTCAGATATTGTTTGCACTTTTTAAAAACTTTATTTACTCTTTTTTCGCCCACATCATAAAATAAAAACACATAATTATAATTAATTTGTTTTTTCATTAGTTACTCCTTTTTTTCAAAATCAAAAGGTATAAATTCTTTGCCTTCTAATATATATTTTATTAATTTATAACCATCTAATTTTATAGCTTGTTTATACGTTATTTTTCTATTTAATTTTGGATGTTCAAAAGTCTGATTTATTCTATTTTCAAAGGCCTCAATAAAAATCTTTTTTCCATCTTCATTTAATAATGAATAATTCAATTTTGCTTCAAAATGTTTTTCAACTTTTATTTTTTTATTATTTACTAAATCAAATATTGTTTTAAATACAATTATTGGCTTAAATACTTCACTCAAATCTAGGCTTAATGAAAATCTAGCTTCACTCGGCTCATGTAGAAACGATATTGATTGATTTAAATGTGTATTATAAATTTGTGCTATCGTCTTTGTATATAATAAAGTATTTCCAAATGAAATCATTGCATTCGTAGGATTGTCTGGAGGTCTTTTTACTCTCTTATTTATAACAAAATCCTCTGGAAGAAAGTACTTAAATGTTGAATAAAAAATTGCCCAAATTTTCCCTTCTACTGATAAAATTTGTTTAATATCATTTGTTTTTTCTAATAAACTTTGAACATCCTTATTATAAAAATCTATTGATTCTTTTAGCTCCTTTATGCCATGTCTGTAGTAATGGTATACTACTGCCCTTATATTTTTTGCTATACCATTTACTATGGCTTTTGCGATTATTAGGCGATTATTTTCAAATGCTAAAGCCTGCTTTACAGTTACATTTCCGCTTATTAAGGATTCTTTTGGATAGAAAGTTCCAACATAATTTTCATAATAATTAAAAAAATGTACTATAATTCCTGCCGTTGATAGTATGTCCAGCAACTTAGTTGATATTGTAATGTCATTAAAGCAATATAATTCTTTGATTTTTTCTATTGGCAAATAGAAATTCCCTTTTTCATTTTTATACTTTATGCTAAAATCTTCTCGTGTTAAATCTCCCTTTGAAAAAATATATTTACTTTCATTCTTCATAATATCTCCTCTTCATTTCTATGTTAATTACGTATTTGCAGTTATATTTAAAATTTAATTATTATTAAACCCCCCGTATAATTAGGATTTTTACGTATAAAATTTTATCATTTATTATTTTCAATTTAATATTGTTTCTATGAATAGCAATACTCATAATATGCACATCTTTTACATTTTTTGTCACTTTCTACATCTGGCACTTTGTCTTTCTCTAACATTTTTTCTATATTTTGAATACAATTATTTAATTTTTTTAGATTTGCATCATCCAATTTTACTATTTCAGATTTTTTACCTGCCTTATTATTTTTTTCCTCGTATATTAGTTTACCCTCTTTTTCTATTCCCTTGTCTTGCAGTTGTTTTAAATAAAATAACAATTGCATTTTTGCCGCTTCTGGATCAGAATCGCTTTTTTTGTACTCTTCCACATATTTTGAAGTCACTTTGTCTAGCACTATATTTTCATATTTAACTTCTGAGTCTTTATTATCTTTAGCTCTTATATCATGTAGTACTCTGCCTATTCTCACATCTTCCGAGTTGTCTTCTAAATTAATTCTATTTGCAAATAAATAACATTGTCTTTTGCAATGAAAATAATAATTTATAATAGTCCCTGTAATTTTCATAGAAATAGTTCTTCTCCTTTTCCTAAATATTTACTTCTGCAAAATCTTCCATCTTCTATATATTTTTTACCATCTTCAATATAGTAAAATCCTAAAATCTTTTCACCCTCTATGAGATTGACTTGGTTTTTATGTATAGAGTAAGTAAACAAACTTAACTTTTCAGATATCTGTGATAATTTTACCTTTTTTTCGGCATAAGATAGTTCTTCATTATTACAAATATTTTTATATTCTTCGAATACTTCTTTTCCGTTTATTTCGGTGCCATTTATATTAATTGTATAATTAATAAATATGTCTATTGTATCATTTTTAATTAATTCCATCCTTTTTTCCACTTTTTCATAATTGATACGCATGCAGTCTTTTTTAAAGTCTTCTATATTGTTTTCGGTATAGCTTTCTGATTCTTCCTGTATTCTTTGCAAGATTTTATTGTAGAACAAATCAAACCTTTTATCTGCTAGCCAAATTCTTTCTTCTTCTTTTTCTAAATTATAGCCTGTTCTTTTATCTTTTCTATAAACTAATCTGGCATCATCTAAATTAAAGAAATATGCTATGCAATTTTTCTTTTTATTTGATCTATTAATTCTTCCAATAAATTGTTCTTCCCCATCTAGGAAAGATATATCTTTAAAACCTATATCCATATCTATATCAACGCCAGCCTCTATTGTTTGCGTTGCTACCAAAATTATAGGACTATCTTTTTTAGTTTTTTCTATTATCCTTTGCCTTAAATATTTATTATCATCACCTGTCATAATGTAAACATTATCGTTTTCGTCTTTTAGCCTTTCATATAAACATTCAGCAGTATCTTTTTTTATGCATTCTATTAATACTTTTTTATCCTTATTTTTTAATACTTGTGTTGCTATATCTTCTATCGTAATCTTTTTGTCTAATAAATCATAATTTAAAATCACTCTATTTTTGAATAAAGGATTTTCATAATATTTTTTTACATCACTAATTAAAGCACAAAAACTTGATTTTTTTTCTTTTAATAAATGGTCCAATTGTGGTAATGTAGCTGACATTATTATGAATTTTATATTCAATAGTTTTGCATATTTATCAAACATTTCTATCATTTCACGCCAAATATTATTAGAATATGCTTGTATTTCATCTAAAATTACTACACTATTTATATAGTTATATAGGCTATAGTTTTTTTCTTTGCCGGTTCCAAATAATGTGTCAAAGAGATTTATATGTGATGTTATTATAATTGGATATTGATTAAAAATATTTTTAGTATAAACTTCTTCATAATCTAACACCTCATCTTTATCATTAGCAATCGAAGATATTGAATTTATTACAACATAATCGTTATATTTATTAAAATAATCTTTAAATGTTTTGTCTGTTTGCTCTATAATGTTATTAAATGGAAAAATGTAATGGATTGACGTAATATTTTTATTTTCTTCATATAACTTTCTTGCTAAATTAATTGCCATATTCGTTTTTCCAGCTCCAGTTGGTGCTTCTAAATAGAAGATGTTTTTCTCTATATTTTTATCCAATATAGTTTCTGTTTCTAAGAACATATCACTTCTTAATGCATTTATTCCCTCTAATTTAATTTCTTTGTTTTGATATTTTCTAATATTATTTATTAGTTTAGAGTTCTCATATTTATTGAATAACTTTTCGTTTCTTTTTATTTCAAAATCGATTTTTTTTCCTGACATATAATCATAAGTAGCATAAAAGTCTGCAGTTATAATACATGAATATAGTAATTTGCATAATATATACATTTCAATTGGCTGTACTTGAAGCTTTTCTAATACTTTCATCATTTTTTCTTGATTTAGTTGATTTTCATAAGTTTCTCTTAACGGCCTTGGTATTTCCGGAATCTCTTTATTTTTTATGCTATCTAATAATTTATTTATTGATTCCAATTTAGTATGATGCCTAGATATAATATAACCAAAATAATATCCAACATATAAAAGTACAATCATGGATTCATCGAACTTTCTATTTTTTATCTCTTCTATTACAGAATCTATATAAATTCTTGCCGACAAAGCAGCATGTGTATCATCTGTATTGTTTACTTTAACATTTAAATCATTTTCCATTTTATTTTTTTGAAATAATGGATTTATCTTTCCTATATCATGATAGTAAATTGCTTGCTCGAAGAGTTCATATATTTTTTCTGTCATTTTTAAGTTACAATTAAATGTATGTGTTATTATATTTTTCACTATAGCATCCAAATTTTTTTCTTTTTTCATTCTTTTATAGTAATCAAAAGTTAATGCAAGATGCGAAGCCAGTAGCTCCTTGGAGTTACTGGCTTTTGTGTGTGCATAATATGTATGTTTTAAATTTTTTAGAATATTATCAATATATTTGTTATTCATATTTTATTGTATTCCTTTCTGAAAATTACGCTATTTGAGAGTAATTGTAATCTCATACATTCTTTGGTTCCTAAAAGTAGTAAATATTTTTCCCATTAACGACATATATATTAGAACTATCATGTATGTCCAAATCCTTATTTGTATAAATAAAATTTTCAAATTTACTATATCCAATTTTTTCACTCAATTCTATTGGAAGCAGTTCCTTATAATAATATTCTTTAATATTTTCTCTGTTCTCAAACCCCAATATTTCTTTAAAAATGTTATCTTTGTTGTCTGCTATTTTGTCTGGAAATATACTATCTATTTTTGTTGATGTAACAAGATTTTCAGCTTCTTCTGTGGTAATATTTTTAATGTCAGCAAAATGATCATTTTTTCCAATGTATGGAATGTATTCACATTTTTTGTTTAATAAATAGTCTTTTATTTTTCTATACTCTTCACTATTCTGTTCTAAAATATATATTGTCCAACTTGGATTCTCTAACCATTGTTCTCTAACAATTAAGTTGTTTCCTACTTCTTTTGAAGCATATCCTACTGAATTATTGAAAGCTTGGATTTTTCTCGAAAAATTTTCTTTACTAATATTAGGAATGATTCCAATTTTCAAGCTTTTCAGTTTTTCGTAAAATTCTGGTATTTCATTTACTTTTTTGCCTAAATTTTTTTGAAATGAATAATAATTATAACCATTTAAGCCTATAATTGCCCCCAATAGTCCTAAAAGCATAATTTTATGAGGAAAGTTATATGTATAATACGTTTCATTGCTATCTGGTTTTCTTATAATTGCCATAGTAGCTGATAAATCAAATTTTATTGTTTCCATTCTTTTCCTCCATTCTAAAATAATTCTTTTATTACGTCCCTATCTTTGGCTCCTATTAATTCAGTCGTATATGAATTATAATAAATTTCTACTTTTTCTATTTCTTCTTTTACTTTTTCTTCCCCTAATATTTCTTCTAATTTGCTTATATCAATAATGTCCTTTCCCTTTTCATTCTTTTTAAATTCTATATATTGGTCTAAATTTGCTAAATATAGTTTACTTTCTTCTTTGCATTCTACAAAAAGTGCAAATTCATTTTCGCATCCCATTTTGCTATTTGTGTTATATGCAGTTGCAGCAATTAAGCATCCTTTTTTGAATTTTTCATAATCTTCTCTTGTATATCCTTCTAATTCATCTATTTCATTCGTATAAATATCATAATTTTCAGGATTTACTGAAAATGGATAAAAATAATGTGCTTCATTTGAAACAATTTTTTTTCCAATAGAAGTGTTTTGTGCAGTATCTTTTTTAGTAGCATCGACAAATGGAGATAATATATCCTGTATTTCAACACTTGATTCTTCATATTTATTTAATCCTTGTCCTATTTGTACCGCACCTGTAATACTTATATTGTTTGAGCCTTCTGCAAATGTTGCTCCAAAGTTTTTTACATCTATCGCTGAAAATAAATCTTTTACTATTTCTTGCTTACTTTTTCCTTTTATAGGTCCAAATAATTGCTCAAATCTTTCAGCTAAAGTTCGCGCTTGTATATTTCCCTTTTCATCCTTTTTATATGATTTTATGTATAATACTTTATTATTCTTGTCTTCACTTTCCCACATCTTCTTTATTGGATACTTAAAAGCTTTGTCGCTTCCAAAAATACTCCCATCAGATGTAGTTTTGGGCCTTCCTGTAAAGTCTGCATTCCAATTTGCCATTCTACTTTTTATTCCTATTACTCCATAAACTCTATTCATCTTCATTACCTCCAATTTCTATTTTTTCTTCTTTTCCACCATAAAATAAATTATCTGCAAGTAATCCTGCTAATATTATTTTTTTATTATCCCTAATCTTTTCCTCAGGTTCTTCTAACATCAATTGTGAAAATATATTATTAAACTCAGGGTACTTTAGGAAAACATCATAACTATATTTTTCATGTAAAAACTCTAATTCGTCTTTTAACTTTTTTATTGTATTTGCTTTTATCAAAGGCTCTGTGACATCCTGCATTAATTTATCTGCCTTACTTCTGCTTAACAAATAATATGCTGCTTGCCCTACTAGGAAATAGTATTCTGCATCTGTTTCTATCTTTTCTTTATTTTTTACTATTTTTTCACATTGTTCTTGAAGATTACTTATTTTCATCTCTTCATCCTCTCCTTCTTTCTTAAAATACTCTTTATATGCTATCCATAAATTAAAGGCTTTTATTGGATTTGCTTTATATGTTTTCTTCTGTCTTAAGCTGTCAATAAGCATATTTCCTACAATATTTGCGCCTATCTCATCTAATTTTTTGACAAAATTTCTTTCATTTTCTTCTTCAAATAATTCTAAAAATAGATTATTATACTGTTTTAACAAATCCTTTTTCCAGTTAGCTAACATAGATTTTGATATTTTCAAATCATAGTCATAATAAGAATCCATTATATAATTTCTCGTGCTTTTCTCATTTTCAGTAAACCATACATTATTTGTATACCAATTTAATCTATATATATTTTCTGTTTCAAAAACAATTGGTAACTCTTTATTTAAGTAATTTTTACACATAAACTTTCTTATTTTAGTATTATAGTTTGTTGTGTATCTATAGTCATCAATTCTAGCACTTCCATTATTTCCAGCAACTTTTATGATGTATGTATCTTTGTCTTGTATATCTTCGTCATCTTTTGGCACTCCATGAAAATTCCAATCTAATGGCAATTTTATAAAATTTTTTCCAGTCGCATTGTTATATAGCCATATATACATTTTGTTCAAAATATCTATATTTGTATCATCCACAAAAGATCCGACTTTGTATGGTGTTGATTTTAATTCTAAATATGGCTTTTTATTATTCAAGCCATAATTATAATTATTTGCCCCATATATTTTTTCACCTATTTTAATATTATTATCATTCGTATTAAATAATTTAAGTCTAATATATATATCTGCAACTCTTTTATACTCATTGACACCTTTTGCTAAAAATATTTTTTTCCAAGTCTCTTTTGGCATATTCTCCTTTTCTAAATCTTCATAAACTGCATCAAAAGCTTTAATCATCTTTTCCTTATTTTCTTTAATTTCTTCTTCTGTATATCTTTCTTTAACCAGGTTTTCTTCTTTTTTATTTTTCCCTAAACACATTAAAGAATCATAATATTTATCTATACCTTTTTTAAATACCTCTACAGGAACAGCATCTTTTGTTGCATCTTTATTACATAATCCTAATACAGATTTATTTTTGAAAAATAACGTGTAAATATTATTACTACATATTTTTTTCATCATACTATATTTTTTTCCATCGCTTTTCTCTGTATAATTAGTATCTAATGCCTTATTTGAACTTATATACTTACTATAGAAATCTCTTATCTTTATATATTTTTCTAATTCATAATTATCTGCCTCATTTTTCAAGACTTTTAATTTTTCTAAATCTCCATTTTCGTTTACTACATAGTAATACCCATCTGAAAGCTCATAAGTATCTAATATTACTTTATCATCTTGAAAGTATTTCTTAAATGTATCTAATAAGTCATAAGTCATGATTTCACCTCCCTACTTTGCCATGCAAAATCCAAAACCGAGTGAGTTCTTTTCCAAAATTCCAACAGATAATGCCAAATATGCTAGATTTTGTGACATTGGATCTTCTTTCACTTCAATTTCGAACTTATTTCCAAGCATATTAATATTTTTGTACGGAATTTTTATTGGATTTCTGTTAGTTTTTTTTATACTCTTAATAAAGTCAACGTCTACAGGTGTATCATATATATTCTTATATTTTTTCTGAATATTTGCTATTATCCTGTCTTTTACTAAATTCAAATCATCTTTAATATCATAATCTCCTTTTGGAGTCGTTATTATTGCTGGAGTTAAAGTTATTAACTTTTTAATATCGCTTTTTTGATGTGTTTGAAGATTAATTTGAATTATTTTAAAATAATCATTTTCTGAATCAGACATAACCTGTTTCAACTTCATTATTTTATCAAACTCAATGCCTCTTAAATCAAAAAAATAAATATTATTTTGTTTATAAATTCCGTCCTTCTGTACAGGGTACAAATTACAAAAAACATAGTTTTTATATGTATTTTTTTCATGTAAATCTTTTAATGTTTTGTCTTTTAACATTAAATACGATATTAGGTCGTTTATTCTTTGGTAAGTTTCCATGCTTTGTAAGTCTTGTTTTAATAATGCGGTTACTTTTAAATTAAAATATTGCATTTTTCACCTCCACCTTTCTTTTCTACATATAATATATCATTTTCTGCCAAAATATTCCATAGTTTTATCAAAATTTGTACTTTTTTGTCTTTGAACTTTGGGGACGTTCCTTAAAGTTCATTCTTACTTCCATGCTTCTCATGCCATTTTAACGTTTTTTATTTTATGAACTACGGGGACGTTCCTTAAAGTTCATTTTTGTTGTATCATTGAGCTTTGTATTTGAGACGCTCTTTAAAGTTTTAATTTTTCTGTATTTATAGAAATCTTATTAATGATATATGTGATTATTCTAGGAGTACGTTCGAATGTGAATTAGACTCGCTTAGAACTTCTTTATTAATTTTGTGGAAAGAGTTCAAAAACTTGTTTTTGGAAGGGCGCCACAAAATTAATTTAGAAGTTCTTGATGAGGATAATGAACCGAGAACACTACTAGAATAATTACATATATCATTATTAGATTTTTTCTATAAATTTACAAAATCTAAAAATGAACTTTAAGGAACGTCCCCAAAGTTCAAGGTGTTTTTTTCCTCCGTCCCCAAAAACACCCCCAAAAACATCTAAGGAATATCTCTAAAGTTCATTTGCTCCGTTGATTATGAAGTTTCTTAGTAGTTCATCGAGTTTTAGGTTTACTTCGAAGTCTGATAATGGCTTTTGTTGTTTGTTTTGTTGTTTGGATTCGAAGTAGGCTTTGGCTTTTTTTAGGTCTGCTGTTTTTATAAGTTCGTCGAAGCGACCGTATTCGTTGATGTTTTTTTCGGTAAGTTTTAAATTGGTGAGGGTTAGTAGTTTGGTGTAGTCAACGCCCAGAAGTGTGGCGAGTTGTTTTATTTGATTTTTTTTGCCTTTTGATTGGTATTCTGTGACGTAGTCACGGAATGTTTTGTCTGGCTGGAGTTTTATGCTTCCGCTCTGGATGTCATGCAAGAATATGTTTGCGTATTTTTGCTCGTCTTGGGTTAAGCTAGCAAATGATTTATATAGTTCGTTTAAGGTGTTATTTAAAGCTTCTGGGCTTATTTTTTCTTGTTTTAAGGCTTTTATGTATTTTTGAAATCTAGTATTTATGTAGTTCTCATCGATTTTTCCTGCGTCTATTTCTGTGATGTAGCCTTCTAAGTTGTATGGCGGTTCGTATACACCTTTTCTGCCTTTGCCCGCTGTTCCAGTGTGCGTCTCGCCACTTTCCTCTGTTCCGATATTCTGTCTTTTAGTAAATAGTTCTTTGTAACGCAAGGTTAGCGCTTGAAATGTGTTGCTATCGAGTTTTACTTTTATTATTTTTATTTTGCCTTTTTCATCTTTTTTGCAGATTGGCTTGTTCCATTGAAAGCCTTGGATTCTGGCCGCTTCTAGGTATCTGTAAAATTGGTTATATAGTGCGGCAAATTTGCCACGTTCTGATTTATCTGTTGGATTTTTTTCGAAATTGTAGATTCCGGCACTATTAAATAGCTCTTTGATTTCTTCAAAGATTCTATTCATTGTTTTTACGTTCTTGTCTAATTTCTGCACAAATAGTTCTATTGGTCTGTCGCCTGAGTACAGTTTGACTGCATCTTTTATGTTTTGTTCCATTGTGTGAGGTTTTCTATAATATTTTATTGTTCCAAAGCTTTTGTGGTCTCCATATATTCTGTTTGTACGAGAAAATGCCTGGATTATGTTTTCATATTTTAAAACTTTGTCTAAGTATAATGTATTGATCCATTTTGAATCAAATCCTGTAAGCATTTGGTCAACGACTATTATTAGGTCTATCTGCTCACTTTTGCTAATCATTGTATATGGCTTTTTGTGAGCCAGTCTTGAGGCTATGTCTTTTTTCATCTTGCTAAAGTTCCTCATCGTAAATGTTTGGTCATATATGCGGTTATAGTCATCTATTAGCTCTATTAGTGCTTCTTCTTTAACTTTAAAATTGTCATTGTTATCAATTGTTTGATCAAATAAACAAACTATGTTTAAATTATTCGCTCTAAGGTCTTGTTTGAATAAATGATAATACTCTATTGCTTCTCTGATGCTGCTTGTGGCAAGAATTGCAGAGAATTCCCTATTCCAGCTCAATGTGTTCCAATTTTCTAAAATGTCTTCAACAACAGCTTGTTGGTGCTCTTTTGTTTCATATTGAGAGTTTGGGATATAGTCCTCTATTCCCTTAATGTAGTTGTTATTCTTGTCTCTGTATCAATACATTTTTAATTCATACATAAATTTTTTGTAAATTTCTGTCTTTTTTTCGTCAGCATATATTTCTTCTTCACTACTTGCTTTTGCTTGATTTAAAGCGATTTGTTTTCTTACTTGCAAGTCTTTAAAAGTTAGTACTTTGTATGTATCAAAACCTAATACATTTTTATCTCTTATTGCATCTGCTATAGTATATCTGTGTAATTCGTCGCCAAAAACAGTGGCTGTTGTGTTTAATTTTTTTTGATTTTCTTTTAGTATTGGCGTTCCTGTAAATCCGAAAAATATTGCTCTTGGAAATGTTTTTTTGATTGCAATGAGCATATTTCCAAAAGTTGAGCGATGACATTCGTCAACTATAAAAACTATTCTTTTGGAATTCATAATTTTGATATCATTTGAGTTTAAGCCATCTTCCTCATCTTTTATTCTACTCATTTTTTGAATTGATGTAACAATTAGAGTATCTGCAGGATCTGTGCTTTTTAATTTTGTTATTAATTCTTCAGTGTCTTCAGTTGCTTGCACAGATTCGTTTTCGTCTGCAAAGCCTCTGTATTCCTTTAAAGATTGCGTTCCAAGTTCAATTCTATCCATCAAAAAGATTACTTTATCGGCATCTTTAGACCCTGCGATTAACTGTGCTGATTTAAAGCTTGTCATTGTTTTTCCAGACCCTGTAGCATGCGCAATATAACCTCCTAATACGTTTTTATCTTCCCAATTCATTTTTGTAACTTTGTCAGATAACGCATTTGCTGCATAATATTGATAACTGCGCATCACTTTTAATTTTCCATCAGAATCGTCTGCAACTGTGTAAAGTCCAATTAGTTGATGTACCATTACTATTGAAAGTAGTGAAGTTGCAATGTCTTTCCAATTATTTATTATATTATTATTGAAATCTTCCCAGTGAAAATAAAAATTTTTGTCAAATTTTCCATCAGGCCCTGGATTAGCAAAATATACTGTTTCTTCTGGCTGCATGGCAACAAATATCTGAGTTAATGAAAATATACCTGTAAATACACCCTCAAATGCATATTTTTGTATTTGAGCACAAGCCTCAGATACTGGAATATTACTCCTTTTTAGTTCAATATGAACAACAGGCATTCCATTTATTAGTAGCATTAAGTCACCTCGTCGCTTATTTAAGTTGGCAAATTTATTTTTAAACTGTGGCTGTTCTGCTATTTGGTATCTGCTTTGGCCTGCTGCAATTTCCTTTTTATCATAAATTTTTAAGCTTATTTCTTTACCAAAATGTAATTTATCATCAGGATTGTCTCGGGTTATACTAACCGTTTTTCCATTTATAAATCCATTTAGTTTTAAAGGTGTTCTAAGCATTTTTATTTGTTCTAATATTTGCTGCATTTCTCCTTTTGTTAATGGATATTGGTCAAGGCGATCAATATCTCTATTATTTGCAAATATTATGTCTGCCCAATTTTTAATCAAATCTTCTTCAGTTGGATATTTTAAAACATTATTCTCCCAACCTTTTGTTTTTAAGATATTTATTAAAGCTTCTTCAAATTCTAATTCACTTTGAAATATCATTTCTGGCCTCCAATTTACTATAATTTTATACAATCATTTTATTTAAACACGTTTTTTTAATATTCTTTAGTTTTTCTATTTTTTGCTCTTGAAGGCCGATTAGCCTATCCATTGAAACAAAATAATCAGCAATCTTGTCCTGTTCTTCTTTTGTTGGAACCAATACCTCAATTGGCTGTACAACTGAAATATAATGTCTTGCGTGACCCAATACTTCGATGTTTGTTGATTTAAGTAGTTCATGTGCGAATCTTAAATTATCTGTAGTTTTGTTCCTTACGTCGAGTATTTTTATTGCTGAAGATTTTACCATGTAAGGGAAATCTACATATTTGCAGTCTAATGTGAAGTCATCAAAAATTATACTGGTTTTGTTACATGTATTTTTTTCGTTCGTATACCCTAATATAAATGCTTTATTTGCTGTTAGTACTGGTGTTTCGTTTGTATCAGAATATTCTTCTGATTTTACTATATATTTGTCAGGTCTTTCATATTCAAAAATGTCTCCTAATTTACGTTTTTTCCAATTGCCACTGAATTCTTTAAATCTTATCTCTGGTACGCTTTCTCCAGCTTTGGGAAACATTTTTTTTAGCATTGTTTTTCTTAAGTTTGTTAAGCTTTCATATTCATGCTGATTTATTTTGATAAGTTCATCAATATTTTCAAAAAATTCCGCTATTTTTCCTTGTTCCTTAAGACTTGGGATATAAGGTGAAAAATTTTCCACACTTTCCTTGGATATATTTAGCTGAGAAGACCCTGTTCCCTGTTGCTTGAAATATGCCTGCTTTGCATTTATACACGAAAACAAAAATTGTGGGTTTGCTTTTTTATTTGTGCGCAATAGTGCAACCCTTTGATTTAGTACAAATTTGTTGCTTTCAGGTATTAGTGCTACTCGACCTAGCAAGTCGCCATGTCCTACGTCACTTAATATCATGACTAAATCATTTTCAGACAAAGTCTCTTCTGCATCATTAATAAATTTACCAGATGGCTTTAATCCGCCATCAATTGAAATCGAATTAAGGTTAATTAGCTCATACTTTCCTTCATCTGCTTGTTTATCTTCATGACATTTTCCATTATGATACATAGTTATTGAACTTAGTTTGCACTGTTCCCATTCATCTTTAAACTCCTTAAATCGTATCTTTGGCCTGTTGCCATTTTCTTGCATTTTATTTTCACCTCTTAGATTATTCTTTTATTAGTTTTTTAAACTCTTCCAATCCTTCCATATCAAATTTATTACCGTCAAGCTCATCAATTATAGATGAAATTTTCTCTTGATATTCTTTAGTTTGGGTCATCACATCTAAAAATGTAATTTTATATTTTTCTTCTAAAACCTGAATTTGCTTAGAAAAAGTTCTAATTAACTCTTCAGGCATTTTTGCAATCTGATCAACAAGCGGATTAATCCACTTGATTTCTAGCAGCTCTCGCACCTCGTCATCTGTAAGACTCTCGATTTTTTTCTTTGTCTCGATGTGTAGCTTTATATTTTCTTCTTTAATTTCTTTTCTTAGTTGCTTTTCCTCTTTTTGTAAATCATCAACTTTAATAATTTTATATTCTGTCATATTCTCTGTTAGTTTTAATTTCTGTGCACGGATTTTCTTGGCCTTTTTTGCAACTTCTTTTGGCACGAATGCATCATCTGTGTCATTTAATAAATCTTTAATTCCTTCTTTATCTTCTTCTGAAAGTGACTCGATTATGTCTGTATATTCAGAATTTATGCTTGAAATTCTAGTTGCTTTTTGTTCTATTTGCTCTAATTCGCCTTTAAAAAATCTATTTTGAACAATTTCAAAAGGAATTACATGACCTACCCAGCCTTCTTGTACCTCTTTTTCTATGCCTTTCTTTTTCTTTATAACCATATTAGGGTCAACCTTTTTCGTTGCTTCAAATCCCTCTGTTTGTATAATCTCTAAATCTATGGAAATTTTATTCCATTCATTGTCTAGCAGTTGATATGCTTGATATTTATCTAATAAAGGAATTTTTTTAAATCTATCAAATATCTGATTACTTAAAACATTTTCTTCATTTGATATATTTATATCTTCCATGTTTTCAATTAATTCGTTATATAAATATGGCTATGATTAATTTATGATAATGTCTCAAGTAATAACCTTTGAAAATGTCCCAAAGAAAATATATAATGTATCACTGAGGCGATACAGATGAGAAAGGTGATTTTGAGAATGAAAGAACAAAATAAATATGAAGTAATAAAAGAATTAGTTGACCACAATGGTAATAAAAAACGTGCAGCTTTAGAATTAGGATTGTCTGTAAGACAGATTAATCGTTTAATAAAAAAATATAAGGAGAAAGGTAAATCTCGGTTTTGTCCACGGTAACCGCGGTAGACAGCCATCAAAAACCATAGATCAATCTATCTCCGATTCCATTATACTACTTTATCATAATAAATATCAAGACTTTAATTTTACTCATTTCAACGAATATTTAGCTGAAGAGGAAAATATTAAGGTATCTTATCATTTTGTTTATACTACTTTAATGAATGCTGGCATTGTTTCTCCTAAGGTTAGAAAATCAACTAAAAGAAGAATAGCCAAAGAGAAATTAGAAAAAGAAAACAAATTGAACAATAAAACAGATGAAGAGATAGAAGTTATTATTAACCATGAAGTTGCTTTAGAGGACTCTCATCCAAGAAAAGAAAAACCTAAATATTTTGGAGAAGTAACGGAGTTAGATGGTTCTAATCATCTATGGTTTGGAACCAAGAAATCTTGCCTTCACTTAGCTGCTGATGAAGCCACAAACAATATTGTTGGTGGATATTTCGACTGGCAAGAAACTTTATTTGGATATTATAATGTCTTCCGCCAAATTTTACTTAATTACGGCATTCCAGCTAAATTTAAGACCGATAATAGAACCGTATTTAATTATGAACGTGTAAATCCAAGTAAAAGAACAGCTGACAAAGATGTTTTAACTCAATTTGGATATGCTTGTAAGCAATTAGGAGTAGACCTTGAAACAACTAGTGTCTCTCAAGCTAAAGGATTGATTGAAAGAGACAACGGTACATTCCAAGACAGATTAGTAAATGAATTAAGATTAAATAATATCACCACAATTGATGAAGCTAACAAATACCTAAATGAAGTATTTATACCTAAATTTAACGCCAGATTCGCTTTAGACTATAAAAAATTTGAGTCAGTATATGAGACATCTCCTTCAGCAGAAAGAATCAATTACACACTAGCTATTCTTTCTCCTAGAAAGATTGATAATGGTAACTCTATAAAATATAAAAATGAATATTATCAACCTTATGAGAAAGGTAGATTAGTATGCTTTAGACCAAAGACCGAATGCCTTGTTATCAAAGCCTTTGATGGTAAAATGTTTGTTACAATAGATGAAAAAATATATGAATTAAGGAAGCTACAATCTAATCAAAAATATTCAAAAGAGTTTGACATAATTTCTTTGCCAACAAGTAAAAAGGAAAAGAAAAAATATATACCTCCAATGACGCACTCTTGGAAATTAGCTTCATTTAAAAGACAAATGAAAAGAGCACATGAGCAACATATATATGCTTAATAAAAATATTTTTTCAAACATAAAAACGGGATAAATTTTCCCGCTTATGTTTAAAAAATTTTAGGACATTTTCAAAAACTATTGACACAATTAATTCGTTATATAAATATGGCCTAAAATCGCTAAATATCCTGTTAAATCTATCTATATAGCTTTTAACATCTGCATGTTTTTTTATAAATTCTTTGGCATTTTCAGTCACTAATTTTGAGTAATTGCTTGATTCTTTTACAAATAAATCTTTCCTTAAATTTGGGAATGTATCCCAATACTCTTCAAATTTTTCTATCTCGGCATTTGGAATTCCGCCATACATTGATGCATAAATGTCATATATTTCGTCTTCTTCAGAAGAATTTACATATCTCGGGATATTTAGGTTATAGTCATTTTCCCTTATCTCTTCTCTGGATACAACTCTTGAATATTTTTCTATGTTTTCCCTTTTGATAACTGCATCTACAATTCTTTTTATGTCGCATGCTCTTAATTTGTTGTTTTTGCCATCTTTAACAAAGCCTTTTGAGGCATCTATAATCTGAACATCAGTATTTTTGCGAACTTTTCTTACTATCATAATTATGGTTGAAATACCTGTTCCGAAAAAAATATTAGCTGGTAGGCCAATTATACAATCGATGTTATTATTTTCAATAAGATTTTTTCTAATTTCTTTTTCCTCTCCTCCTCTAAACAAAACACCGTGTGGCAAAACAATGCACATAATTCCGTTAGCATCTAAATGATATAAATCATGAAGCAAAAATGCATAATCTGCCTTTGCCTTTGGTGCCAATCCATAATGCCTATACCTTGGGTCATTCTCCTTATCTGTAGAATCCCAATTCTGTGAATATGGTGGATTAGAAACTACAGCATCTAAGAGTAGTGGCTTTTGCTCTCGTTTATAATCCTCATAAGGCCAATCATCTTCTAATGTATCTCCATTATGTGTAATAATGTTATCTGGTAAAATGCCACGCATTACTAGATTCATACGTGTCAAATTATACGTATCTTCCTTTAATTCTTGTGCATAATATTTAATTTTATTTGGCTGTTTTATATATTTAGATACAGATTGGCCAATATTTATCAGCAAAGACCCTGAGCCGCTTGTAGAATCATATATGCTTATTTCCTGCCTATCTTTTAAGAAATTTGCCACTATTTCAGATATCAAAACAGACACCTCATGTGGAGTATAGAACTCTCCCGCCTTTTTTCCGGCATTTGCTGCAAACATACCAATTAAATACTCATAAATAAAGCCTAGCACATCATAGTCTTGCTTTTTATCCATAGGTATATCTTTTATCAAATAAATCAAATCACTCGCAGACTTAGTTTGAGTCCTTGCCGTATCACCAAGCTTGCTTAGCCCAGCCTGCAATGTGTCAAAGATTCCCTCAAACACCATTTTATGCTCATAATATATCAAACGGTCAAACGCCGAAAGCGCTTCTCTAACATTTGAAATATCAAGATCTCCCTTATCGGCAATCCATGTAGAAAACAAATTCTCATAACCTATAAAATACCCCAAATTTTTCTGCAAATTTTCAACCACCTGAGCATTTTCTTCAGTTATAATTGATATATCATCACGTTTTAATCCTTTTTCATACAAATACTTCTCTTCATTGTCTGACAAGAACTTATAAAAAATAAATCCCAAAATATAATCCTTATACTCATTTGCCTCTATCTTCGAACGCATCCTGTTGGCTGACTCCCAAATTCTTGATGCTAACTGCTGTTTATTCATATTTCTCCTCCGTTAAAATATATACGTTTTATATTTATATCACAATTTATATCACAATTCTAAATTTTTAACAATAAAATTTATGAACTTTAAGGAACGTCCCTAAAGTTCACTTTTATTGCTTCTGGGATACTCTCTACTGTATCGCGTGCAAGCATTGAAATGTCGGTATATTTTTGTTGTGCTATTTCTCCTGCTACTCCATTTAGGAATGCACCGGCAGATACAGTTAGTAGGTCTGTCGTGTTATAGCCTAAAAGCCCAACTAAAATGCCTGAAAGTACGTCTCCGCTTCCAGCAGTGGCCATTCCTGCGCAGCCACGTTTTACTAAATAAGTTATGTCGCCATCTGTTATGATTGTTGTTGGACCTTTTAATAGTAAAATTACGTGGTGCTTTTTAGCAAAGTCCTTTGCTATGCCAATTTCATTTTTCTTTATTGTTTCTATTGCAATGCCGCTTAATCTTTCAAATTCTTTTAAATGTGGCGTAAGAATTATTTTGCATTCACTTTTACTTAAAGTTTCTTGCATTTCCGTTTTTTCCATACTTGCCAATGTGTTTAGTCCGTCTGCGTCAATTACTACAGGAATTTTGTATTTATCTAATATGTATGTCAATATTTTTTTATTCTGCGGATTTTGTCCCCAGCCCATTCCAATTGCTAGTGCCTTCAGCTTATTAAGTGCCTCATCTATTGTGTTTTTATTTTCATCTTTTAATATAAATATGGTTTGTTCTAGTAGATATGGTGCTATTGCGTGGGCAACTTCTTCATTTACTATAACTCTTACTATCCCGCATCCACTTCGCATTGAGGCCTCACTTTCGTTTACTATTTTCTGCATTGTTTCAGCACTCATACTTGCCAATTTTACTGAACCTGTATATTGAAGGCATCCGCCCATTATGCCAACATATCCGTAGTCTCCTTTGTTGGTATCGCTTTTCCTGGTTTCGAATTTTTCTTTTATATCATGGTTTTCTATCTCAAAAACATTATCTGCCACTTTTTTCATTTAGATTTTCCTCCTTTTACCACCTGCTTGTTTATTAGCAGTATATCATATTTTTGCTATATTTCATAGTTTAAATTAATATAAACTATTGAAAAACTAAGCTTTAACTGATATAATTTTTCATAGTTACAAGAAATGTGCCAAAATGCTACGTCCCTTTTGGCACAAAATTGGAGGACTTGTGATGAGAGATTTTTGGGAAGAAGAGGAACCTAAGAAAAAGATTAATAAGAAGAAGATTGTAATTATTGTTTTGATTGTACTGATTTTGATAAGTTCAATTGTTTTTGCGGTTGTATATTTTAAAAATGAACAGGCAAGAGAATGGATTGACAAAAATGTTTTTCGCAAAGAGGTTTTGCAAAATGAGGCAACTACGATTGATTTGAACGATGAGGAAAGTAGTAATATTTATGCTTTTAATAAATATATTGGCATTTTGAATAAAAATAAGTTTTCTATTTATGGTAGCTCTGGAAATGAAGAACAAAGTTTAGATATTCAAATATCTAGTCCTATTTTCTGCTCAGCCGACAGGTTTTTAGTAATTGGTGAGAAGAAAGGGCAAAAATTGTATTTGATTACTGATAAGGATATTTCTTGGGAGGCTAGCGTAGAGGGAAATATTTCGCAGGTGTATGTTAATAAAAATGGATATGTGGCTGTGGCGATTGTAGATACACTTTCTAAGACTGTTATTTCAGTCTACGACACTAGTGGTAAGGAGCTTTTTAAGACATATCTGTCTTCTACTAGAACAGCTGATGTGGCCATTTCTAATGATAATAAACATTTGGCTATTGCTGAAATTGATACTTCTGGTACTGTTATACAGTCAAATGTTAAGATTATATCTATTGATAAAGCAAGTTCTGACCCTACGAATTCCTTGGAAAATACTTTCAAGTGCGCAAGTGGCAAGCTTCTTACAGATTTACAATATCAAGATAAAAATAGGCTTGTGTGTATGTACACTGATTCAATTAGCATAATAGAGGATGGCCAAGAGTCAACTCTAATTGATAATGCTAATAAGAATGTTATTTTTCAATCAATTGAGTTAAATAATAATATTACATCTTTGGAAGAGCAATCTTCTGGTTTGTTTACGGCAAATACAGTTATTACAATTATGGATGTAACAAATAAAACCCAAAAGCAATATACAGTTAATTCTGTGGCGAAAAGCTTGTATACAGCAGGAAATGTTATAGCAGTAAATGTAGGAACTGAGGTTGAGTTTATAAATACAGAGGGATGGCTTGTTAAAAGATATATTGCAAACCAAGAAATTACAAATATTGTTATGACAAATGATATAGCTGGAATTATTTATAGGGATAAAATTGAATTAGTTAATTTATAGTGACTGGCCATTTTTGTCGGCTAATAAATGTAGTCACGGATTATAAGGAGGAATTTTTATGAATATAGTTGTAGATGTAGTTATTGTGGCGATTATTGCTTTGTCTACTTTGCTTGCTTATCGAAAAGGTTTGATTTCGTTAGCTATAGGCCTAGTTTCTTTTATAGTAGCTTTGGTTTTAACATTAATTTTGTATAGACCAATTGCTAGTATTATTATTAATTATACATCAATAGATGATATGATTGCCAATTCAATTTATGCGGATAGCAGTGATTCTATTAATCAAAATGCTGAAAATGCTGAGTATCTAATAGATCAAGCGAAAAACAACCTTTTACCAGAAGCTGCACACAATTTAGCAAATAATATAGTTACTGGTATTGTAGCTTTAGTTTTATTTGTTGCTATTCAAATTATTTTAAGGTTAATAAAAGCTTTGGCAAATCTTATTGCAAAGCTACCTATTCTCAGCCAAATAAATAAGGCTGGTGGCGTGGTTTATGGATTGTTAAGAGGTGTGTTAATAATATATGTTGTTATGCTATTGATTTCAATATCAGCAGAAATAGACCCAGAAAATGCTGCTTTTACTGCTATAGAGGATTCTTACGTCGGTAATTTTATGTATGAAAATAATCTTTTGAAAAATATGTTTTTTTAATATTGAAATTTATTGTTGATTTTTGTGATAAATTTTGTTATACTAGAAGCATAAATTTTTAGGAGTGAAATATTTTGGGAAGAAAACAAATGAGTAAAACTAACAACAGGAAAAGTTCTAAATCTACAAAAACTAAAAAAAAGAAAATGAAAACATGGAAAAAGGTTTTATTGTGTATAGTATTAATTTTAGCTGTGCTAATAGGTCTATTTGCTTATAAAGTTCATCTAAATGGTGGCGGTATGTCTGGAATGCTAGCGACAATGGTTGGGCATGACGAAAATACTAAAAAGAATTTAGGTGAGCTGAGGGTTTTAATTTTAGGAATAAGTACAGACCAAGATGGTGTTGATTTAACAGATACAATCATGGTTGCATCTTATAATCCTAATACGCAAAAGGCAACTTTGCTATCAATCCCTAGAGATACATACACCGGAAGAAATCCTGCAAGAGCAACAGCTTATGAAAAAATAAATTCACTATACAGTAGAAAGCACAGGCCAGACGAAACATTAGAAGCTGTAAATGAATTGACTGGTTTAAATATTCAATATTATGTAGTAGTAAAAACTGAAGCTTTAATTAAATTGGTAGATGCCATTGGTGGAGTAACATTCAATGTACCAATAGATATGGATTATGACGATGTAACTCAAGATTTGCACATTCATTTAAAAGCTGGTGAACAAAAATTAAATGGCGAACAAGCAGAATGGTTAGTTAGATTCAGACACAATAATGACGGTTCTTCATATCCAAGTGAATATGGTGACAATGACTTAGGTAGAATGAGAACTCAAAGGGAATTTATTATGCAAGTAATTAAGCAAACGGCTAAGCCAGAAAATATTTTCAAGCTTGGGGAAATTTTAGACATAGCTAATGAAGATCTTATTACAAATTTAGATTTTAATACTTTGAAGGATTACATTCCTTATGCTGTTGAGTTTAACACAGATAATTTACTAACTGCTACTTTGCCAGGTACTACACCAGATTTGTCAACTACTAATAATGTTAGCATCTATGTAGTTGATAAGAAAAAAACAAAGGCTATGATAGAAGAGTTGTTTTTCAATAGAGACTTAGAGGTTACTGATGATGATACAAACACTGTCTCTGGCAATTCTACAACAAATTCTATTTCAGCTTCTTCTAGTAAAGATGACATTGACAAATCAGATTTAAAAATAGAGATTTTGAATGGAACAGGTAGCGATGAGGCACTAGAAAATGCCGTTAATTTGATAGAGGGTTCAGGCTATAATGTAAAAAGTAAAGGTTCAACTACTCCTACGGCAAAGACTACAATAATTAACAAGAAAGATATAGATGATATTTTTCTAAAAAATATAGAAGATGTTTTAGGAATAGGTGAAATTAAAAATAGCGATTCAAGTTCTAGTAAGGTTGATATAACCATTATTCTCGGAAGAGATTATAATAATTGAATAAACAAACAAGGGCAATAGTTAAATCTATGCCCTTTTTCTACTTTTAAAGTACTTTATTAATAATACTAATATAATTAAAATAAAAATAATCTCTATGGCTAATTTCTCATTCTGAGATTTCTCCACGCTGTGGTCTGCAACCAAGTCTACTTCATACTCTTCTCCATCTACTGTATATTTTGCAGTTGCCAGAACTTCCCCTTCATCAATCGGTGCAGAAATGTCTTCAGTTTTTAGAGTAACTTCTGGTGTTAAAGATGTATTTTGGAAGTTATTATTCACTAAAGCATTTATGCTATTTTTTGCTATTAGATTTAAGTTTCTTGTTTCCTTAGTAGCATTTGGTATTTGCATTTGATATACAATGTCATCAGCATCTACAATATTTTTTAATGAATAATTAGAATAACCATATTCATATAGACTTTTCGTATCAGAAAATCTAGCTTGTGGGTCATTTATCCCTTCGCCACCTAATACTACAGCTATAAGTTCTATGTCATCTTTATAGCTACATGATATAAAACATTCCCCTGCTTGCGTTGTAAATCCTGTTTTCCCTGCAGTTATATATGGATAGTAGTTTTCATCGCTAGGGTCAATCATTCTATTGCTTGAAGAATACATTCTAGGTTCATGCAAATTCGTTGCCGGAATTGCACAAGAAGCCAATCCATCGATTTTTCTAAATTCCTCATTATCCATACAATATTTCATTATAATTGCCATATCATAAGCAGTTGAATAATGGTTTGGATCTTGCCTACCATAAGGATTCGTAAAATGCGTGTTAGAAAGCCCAAGCTCATTTATTTTTGTATTCATCATGGAAACAAAGCTGTCTACCGTTCCACCTACATGTTCTGCTAGTGCTACTGCAGCATCATTTGCAGAATGCAGCAATAAAATTTCTAGCAATTGTTCTACAGTTAGTATTTCACCCACTTGCAAATCAGCTGTTACATAACCTTCTGGGATGGAAGTAACCGCATTTTCGCTAATTGTAACATTTTCATTTAAGTCTACATTTTCAATTGTTAATATTGCTGTGAGAATTTTAGTGGTGCTTGCTGGGTACATCTTTTCGGTTGCATTTTTTTCATATAAAATCTTTTCCGTATTTTTGTCCATCAAAATTACAGCTTCAGAAGTTACCTTCGGAGCATCTGATGCGGCAAAAGTAAAAGATAAACT
>CALXJQ010000013.1 GCA_944388665.1 uncultured Clostridia bacterium | reverse complement strand
TAGATGTAGAGGTTGTAGCAGACAAATAGTTGATTGAGTGGTGATAGATATGTTATTTAGAAACATGCTCAGAAAAATTAAAAAATCTTTTGGAAGATATATATCACTAATGCTGATTATAGCTATAGGAGTGGGCTTTTACGCAGGTATAATAGTTTCAGTCCCAAATATTAAGCGAGTTCAATCACAATACTATGATGATATGAATTTAATGGATATCAAAATAAATAGTACATTAGGTCTAACAGATGATGATATTACGGCTCTGAAGCAGTTAGACAATGTGAAAGATGTAGTTGGAACATATTCGGAAAATGTTCTAAGTGGTGAAGACGTAATAAGGGTACATGCAATAGAAGACAACATAAATAAATTAGAACTAATAGATGGAAAATTACCGGAGAAGGAAGATGAGTGCTTAGCAGACGCAACATATTATAAAATTGGCGATAAAATTAATATAGAAGAAACACAAGAAGAAAATTCTGAAACTACAAATGATAATATTAAAGTGCAGGAATTTACAGTAGTAGGAACTGTAAATTCCCCACTATATACGGGAACTGATTATGGTAGTGTAAATATAGGTAATGGAAGCTTGAAGTCTTATATATTTATACCTAAAGAAGATTTTAATTATGAGGCATATACAGAAATTTATATTACGGCCAATAAGGAAAAAAGTGACGATCCATATTCTAAGAATTATAAAAATTTGATAAATGGCGTGATAGAAGAAATTAATTCAATAAAAGATGAAAGGCAAGCTGAGAGATATAATCAAATTGTTGGAGATGCTCAAGCAAAGCTAGATGAGGCTAAAAGTGAATTGCAATCTAAGCAAGATGAAGCTGAAAGCAAGTTGCAAGAAGCAAGAGATGAAATTACTAAAAATGAAGCTGAATTAGAAAAAGGGCAAAATGAGATAAATTCTAACAAGACTGCTATGAATAAAAAGTTTGAAAACGCACAAGCAGAAATAAATACTAATAGAAGTACTTTAAATTCAAATAAGCAAACTTTAGAAACAAAAAAAATAGAATCAGAAAAACAATTTTCAGATGCAGAGGCACAAAAAAGTGAATTAGAAAACAACAAAACACAGGTTGAAAGTGCTCTTACTGCATTAGAAACAAGCATTCAAGCTATTAATGCAAAACTACAAAGTGCAGAAATATCTGAAGAAGAAAAAACAGCTTTAAATCAGCAACTATCAGCTCTAAAGTCACAGCAAGAGACATTGCAACAGCAGCAAGCTCAAATAACAGCAGGGATACAGCAAATAGATGAAACTATAACATCTGGAAGGGCAGAGCTAGAAGCAGCTGAAAAACAAATAAACGATGGACTGGCAAAATTAGATGCAGCCCAAAAAGAGCTAGATAGTAAGAAAAAAAGTGCAAATGCTGAAATTGCAAGTGCGCAGGCACAAATAGATAGCGGAAGAGCGGAACTAGAAAAAGGTAAGCAAGAGCTTGCAGCGAATGAAGAAGAGTATAATACACAAATAAAAGATGCACAAATAAAAATCGATGATGCCCAAGCAGAAGTAAACAAAATAGAAGAAGCAAAATGGTATGTATTTGATAGAAATGACGAAGTTTCAGGATATAAAGAGTTAGACACTATGTATAATCAAATAGCAACAATTGCAAATATTATTCCACTATTCTTCATATTAATTATTGTACTTATGACATCAAACACGATGGCTAGAATGATAATAGAAGAAAGAGGAGAAATGGGTACATTTTGCTCTTTAGGAATATCATCAGGAAAAATAATATTTAATTATATATTATATGTTTTATCAAGTACAATAATAGGCTGTATAATTGGCTACTTCGCAGGCACATATATAATACCGCCATTAGTATATACATGTTTGCCAGCAAATTTGCCTGAACTTACATATCAATATAATGCATCAATATTGTCATCTTGCATGCTAGTTGCTTGCATTATTATGACTGCTGTAACAGTAGTTGCCTGCAAAAAGGAACTAAAAAATGCGCCAGCAACATTGCTAAGGCCAGTTGCACCTAAAAAAGGTAAAAAAATATTACTAGAAAGAATAGGCTTTTTATGGAAAAGAATATCATTTTCTTGGAAAGTAACATTGAGAAACATTATGAGATACAAAAAAAGAGGTGTAATGACCTTAATAGGAACAGCAGGATGTACATTCATCATTTTAATGGGCTTTGCATTAAAAGACAGTATAAATGGCGTTGGAGATAAGCAATTTACAGAAATTTCTAAGTATGACAATATGCTAGTGCTAGATAGCAGTACAGACACTATTACGGAGAGCTTGCATAGCGTATTAGATGGAAAAATAACAGATCCAATTTTAATTAATCAAGCAGCTTACGACATAATCGATAAAGATGAAAACACCATAGACATCTATGTAATAGCACCGCAAAATGCAGATGAAAGCTTTTATAATTACTTCAACTTGCGAGACCAAAATCATGAAGAAAGAATAAACCTAACTGATGATGGAGTTATAATAACTCCAAAAATTGCAGAAAAATTAGATGTTAAAGTTGGAGATGAAATGAGCTTCTATGATTCTGATGGAAACGAATATAAAGCAAAAATCACTGGAATTGCTGAAAACTATCTTTCAAATTACATCTACATGACAAGCAACTTCTATACACAGATATTTGGTGAAACACCAAAATACAACATAATCGTCTCAAAAAATGCTGAAGACAAAAACCAACTTGCAAATGACCTACTTTCAAGTGGCAAAATAATAAGCATAAACTTTGCAGACGACCTAATGGAAAAAGCCAATAACGAAATACAAGGCCTAAATAACATCGTAGTATTACTTGTAATAGTCGCATCACTATTAGCATTCACAGTCTTATACAACCTAACCTCAATCAACATAAGCGAAAGAACAAGAGACATAGCAACACTTAAAGTCTTGGGCTTTAGAGACGGAGAAGCAAACCAATACATCTATAGAGAAACAATGTGTATAGTCATAATAGGAATAATAATAGGCTTAGCAATAACACCATTCTTGCATCAATTCATAATCTCATTCATCGAAGGTGATAGCATGGTATTCCTAAAAGAAATAGAGCCACTAAGCTTTGTATATGCAGGAACTTTAACACTTATATTTGCAATAATAATGGAAATAGTCACATACTTTAAGCTAAAGAAAATCAACATGGTAGAATCACTAAAATCAGTAGACTAAAGATGCTTTTGGGTGTTTTTGGGGACGGAGGAAAAAAACATCTCAAATTTGTGAACTTTGGGGACGTTCCTTAAAGTTCATTTTTTTTGCCACTAGGGACGTAGCATTTTGGCACATTTTTATTTGAAAAGTTATTCAATTCATAGCTGATATTTCTATTAAATTTATTACATTCCTCGGCTCAATGCGTGGTTTAGCCATTCTAACTATTAAACAAACGAGCCTCTCGCGAAGCGCGCCCTCATTTATTTAATACTAAGAATGGCTACAACCACTCCAATCGCATTCGTCACTGAATAAATTTAATAGAAATACAGCTATGGTTTTTAATATTAATTTCAAAATGTGCCAAATAGCTACGTCCATTGTGGCACAAAAACATAGCAGAAATACTAAAAATAGTAAGTTGTTAGCATGAATTATTTTATTGATGTAACAAAACTGTAACTAAAATGTCGCAAAAATGTAAAATACGACTAAAAATGCTACAAAACTACAAACTGTAAGACCACGGAGTTTGTAGTTTTTTATGTTGTTAAAAATTGCTATTTACAATTTTTCAAAAATATTTTATTATTAGTATGATGGAATAAATAGAGATAGAAAGTCTTTAGAATTACCAAACAAAAGGGAGGAAAAAAGGTTGAAAAATAATTATGATTTTTTCAACTAGATTTGTACTTCAGAAAGGAATGGGATTGAAAGATGAAAAATAGAAGAAACGCTGAAAGCCTTGAGACTGTAAGAGAAAGCGTGCTCTAAAGAATAAAAGAAAAAATGAGGTAATTAGTAAAGCTATAAGGAAAGAGACTGTAATAACAGTAGTCGTTATTTTGGTGGTTATAATTATAGCTAGCTCTGTATGTGCAGGGCTAGTTTTTGCGCGCAATGAAGAAGCTGATGTGCAATCAGAACAGTGAAAAATGCGCTAACTTTAAACAACCAAGAACCACCTAAAAGAGGCAGACTGTTCTGATAATTTAAGCTAATATCGTATAGATTCATAAAAATTTCAATAATAATATTGATAAATTTATTAAAATATAATATCATTGAAAAAAAGTGACATGAACGTCAAAAATTTTCAATGGAGGTATTAAATGAAAGAGATAAATAGAGATAAATATTTAGAAAGGCTAATTGATAGAAAAGGCTGAAAGATATGACGTAAAAGGAAAAAAATATGAGAAAACAAACAGAGGTTGATTTTGTTTGTAATCAGGCTGATAGAAGATATTATATTCAATGTGCATTGAGTTTACCTACAAGAGAAAAGACATTGCAAGAAGAAAGGCCATTGATGAACATAAATGATAATTTTAAGAAGATAATTGTGGTAAAAGATAATATAAAGCCTTGGATGACAGAGGAAGGAATTTCAGTTATAGGAATACAAGAATTTTTGCTAAATAAAGATAGTTTGCTAATCTAATATATAAACAATAAATATCATATAGCAAGAAAAATATTCTTGCTATTTTCCTTTTATTATAGTAAAATAGGAAAGTAAAAAATAGATTAAATACAGAAATGGAGAGTAGAAAAATGAGGAAAATTTTAGAAGTAACAGACTTAAAAGATATGCTAAACAAAACAAGAGAATTATATGGAGACAAACCAGGATATAAAATAAGAATTGGAGAAGGAAAGTATAAAATATATACACATAACGAAATAAGGGATATGATTAATTATTTAGGAACTGAATTAATTAACTTGGGATTAAAAGGCAAAAAAATTGCAGTTATTGGAGAAAATAGATATGAATGGGAAATTGCGTATTTGGCAGTAGCGTGTGGCACAGGAATAATAGTTCCGCTTGATAGGTCACTTCCACCTAATGAGTTGGAAGAGTTAATAGAAAGGTCTGAAGTTGAGGCTATTTTTTATTCTAAGAAATATGAAGAGGCCATTAAGCAGATAAGGTTTAGTGAAAAGAATAAGCTAAAGCATTTGATATCTATGGATACTGATGTTCATGATGAGGGAATTTACTCAGAAAAGGAATTGATAGAAAAGGGAAAAGAGCTAGTTGATGGCGGAAATAGAGATTTTATAGATGCAAAGATAAATCCAGATGAAATGAACATAATGCTATTTACATCAGGAACGACATCAAAGTCAAAAGTAGTGGCACTTTCACATAAGAATTTGGTATCTAATGTGATGGACTCAGCTTCTGTAATAGATGTGGATTCTAGTGACAAAGTATTGTCATTTTTACCTTTACATCATGTTTTTGAGTGTACTGTTGGTATGTTGCTTTCATTGTATTTAGGGGCTGAAAGGTCCTTCTGTGACGGAATAAGGCATATACTTGAAAACATAAATGAATATAATATAACATTTTCATCATTTGTACCAGCAATTTATGAAAGTATGTATAAAAATATTATGAAAACTTTGGAAAAGCAAGGCAAATTAGAAGCCGTTAAAAAACTTATGGTGGAAAATAGAGACAAAACAATGGCAGAGAAAAAAGAGATTTTCAAAGATATTCATAATATATTTGGCGGAAATGTCAAAATGTTTATAAGTGGTGCAGCAGCGTTAGATAAAGATGTGGAGCAAGCTTTTAGAGATTGGGGAATTAATTTATGTCAAGGATATGGTTTGACAGAAACTTCTCCAGTAATAGGTGTAGAAACAAACGAGAATTTTAGAGTTGGCTCAATTGGAAAGCCACTTCCACACGTTCAGGCAAGGATTGATGATGCAAATGAAGAGGGCATGGGTGAACTTGTTGTAAAAGGCCCAAATGTTATGCTTGGATATTATGGTGATGAAGAAGCCACAAAAGAGGTTATGGAAAAAGATGGTTGGTTCCATACAGGTGACTTAGCAAAAATAGATGAAGATGGCTATATTTATATTTGTGGAAGAAAGAAGAGCGTAATTGTTTTAAAAAATGGAAAAAATATATTCCCAGAAGAGATGGAAGCTTTGGTAAATAAAGTAGAAGGCGTAAAAGAATCATTTATTTTTGGAAAACAACAGTCAGATGATAAAGAAGATATAAAAATAAATGTAAAAATCGTATTTGATAGAGATATTATGAAGGAGGCTTATAAGGTGGATACAGATGAAGAAATTCGTAAAGTTTTATCAGATAAAATTAAAGAAATAAATAAAATTATGCCAAAATATAAGGCTATAAGAGGAATGATAATTTCAGAAGAACCATTAATTAAAACAACTACAAATAAGATAAAAAGGCAAGCAAATTTAGAAAAAATACAAAATAAATAATTCATAGCTATTTAGCAAAATATATTATAAGAAGCAAATTGTAACTATTTATAACAAAAAGTATGAAAAGCTAGACTTTTCATACTTTTTCTGATATATTATGAATATAAAAGCGAAGTCTAGTCAGATTTGTGCCTTGGAAAGGAATGGTATTATATAAATATGAAAATATTAGTATTATCCTGCAGTACGGGAGGAGGTCACAATGCATGTGGCCACTATATAGAGCAAGAATTTAAAGCAAATAATGTTGAATGCGATTTTGTTGACTATTTTGATATTTTAGGTCCAAAAGCAAAAGAAAGGTCTGAAAAAATATATTTAGATACAACGAGAGGAAATGGAAATATATTCAAATTAGCATATAAATTAGGAGAGGCATACAGTAAAACAGGGATTACTAGCCCAGTTTATGCTTTGAACAAATTGGGCAAAGATAAATTGTATGCATATATTGAAAACAATAATTACGATTTGGTAATTAGTTCTCATTTGTTTCCAGCAATGGCTGTTACAACATTAAAAAAAGAGGGCAAGAATATAAAACTTATTAATGTGGCTACAGATTATCATGCTGTGCCATTTTGGGAAGAAACAAATCCAGATTACTTTGTTATACCTCATGCTACATTAAAAGAAGAGTTCGTAAAAAAAGGATTTAAAGAAGAAATATTGCTGGATTTTGGAATATCTGTTTCTAGTGCGTTTCATGCGATAAAAAATAATCTTGATTTGCCATCAGATAAAAATAAAGTTTTAATTGCATCTGGAAGTATGGGGTTCGGAAAAATGAAAGATATAGTGAGGGCATTATTAGAAAATGTTCCTAATATTTATGTTATTGCGCTTTGTGGTAATAATAAAGGACTATTTTGCGAATTAGAGAAGATGAATAATCCAAATCTTATAGTTAGGGGATATGTAAATAATATAAATGAATATATTGCTACAAGTACTATAGTTTTAACAAAACCGGGAGGACTTACGAGCACAGAAGTTGGCGTAATTAGAAAGCCATTGATTCATATAATGCCTATTCCTGGGGTGGAAAATTATAATGCAGAATTTTTCAAGAAAAATGGACTTAGTTTAGTATCTAATAATGTTGAAGAAGTAGTAAGAAATACTAAGGAATTGCTAAATGATAAAGATATGCAGAAAGTTATGGTGGAAAATCAGTCTAAAATTATAAATAGAAATTCAGCGAAAGATTTAGTAGATTTTGTTTTGTCGCATTGCTTTAGAAAAAATTAGAATATATTGTAAAATATATGGCGTATTTAATATTAATATGATACAATATTAACAAATAAAAGGAGGAGATTTGTTCATGAATGAAAAAGTTAAAAAAAATAAGAAAATTATTCTGGCAGTGTTAATTATTTTGATACTATTAATAATAGTAATAATCAGTTTTTCTACTCAAAGCAAAAATGGAAGTATATTTTCGTCTAAAGAAACATTAAATATCTTATCTGGTTCTGAAAATCAAGTCTTAGAGCCAATCCTAGAAGAATTTGAAAAAGAAAATAATATACAAATAAATATGACTTATGAAGGCTCTGTTGACATAATGCAAGAGCTGCAAAATGGTGCAGAAGATTATGATGCAGTATTTCCTGCAAATAGTATTTGGATAAGTATGGGAGATACGCATTTAAAAGTAAAACATCAGCAATCTATTACAACAACGCCAGTCGTTTTTGGAATAAAGAAAAGTGTGGCTGAAAGGCTAGGGTTTGTTGGAAAAGATGTAACAACTAAAGATATTTTGGAAAAAATCAAAAGTAAAGAACTAAGCTTCATGATGACATCAGCAACGCAGTCAAATTCAGGTGCAACAGCATATTTGGGATTTATATATGCCCTTCTTGACAATCCAGAAGTAATAACTGCAGAAGATTTGGACAATGAAGCATTAAAAAGTGATTTAACTACAATTCTTTCAGGGGTTAATCGTTCTTCAGGAAGTTCAGATTGGCTAAAAGATTTATTCTTACAAAGTGATTATGATGCAATGGTTAATTATGAGTCAATAATTATAGATACAAATAAAGAGCTAGTAGCAGAAGGAAAAGAGCCATTATATGTAATATATCCTAAAGATGGTCTAGGAATTGCAGATTCACCACTTGGCTATATAGATAATGGAGACCAAGGTAAAGAAGAAGCATTTTTAAAATTAGAAGATTATTTAACTTCAGATGAAGTAAAGCCTAAATTATTAGAATTAGGAAGAAGAACTTCATACTCAATAAATTTTGAAAATAGTAATCCTGATGTATTTAATGAGGATTGGGGAATAGACACAAAAAAAGTTTTAAATGTTATGAAAATGCCATCAGCAGACGTAATTAAAAAAGCTTTAAATATGTATCAAACAGAACTTAGAAAACCATCTCTTACAGTGTATTGCTTAGATTATTCAGGTAGTATGTATGGTGAGGGTGTTGAGAGTTTAAGAAATGCAATGAATATGCTATTAGACCAAAATGAAGCTTCTACATATATGTTGCAGGCAAGCCCAAAAGATGTAACAATTGTAATTCCATTTGATGATCAAGTTTTAGATGTATGGAAAGCAGAAGGAAATGATGCAACAACACTAACAAATTTGCAAAATGAAATAAATAATTTTGAACCACAAGGTGGAACAAATATATATGCGCCACTTGTTACAGCAATGGATGAAATATCAAAATATAATGTGGCTGATTATACAACATCTATAATACTTATGTCTGATGGAATGTCTAACTCAGGCAGTATTCAAGAAGTTATGGATAAATGGGATAGTACTAAATTAGATATACCTATATTTTCTATTACATTTGGAGACTCAGATGAAAGGGAGTTACAGGAATTAGCTGATTTTTCTAAGGCAAGAGTGTTTGATGGAAAGAAAGACTTAGAAAAGGCATTCAAACAAGCAAAAGGATATAACTAAGGATGGAGGTTATTATGTTAGCATATAGAAAAAATATTATGAGATTTGATATATTAAATACAATTGCAGCAATTATTATATTTATAATATTATTCTCAGTGTTAAATATTCATATAATTGTCTCAGGGATACTTGCAGTATTTATATATATAGGGAGCTCTTTGCTATTTGCACCAAATAATAAACTAGTATTATTGGGTATAAAAGATTCAAATAAACAAAAAGAGTATATGAACCTATTAGATAATGGCTATGAAAATTATGGGAAATTGATGGATTTGAAAAATAAGGTAGTTAAGCCCAATATTAAGCAAGAGTGCAATGATATGACATTAAAAATATCAAAAATTTTAAAATATTTAGAAAAACATCCAAGCAAAATAGGAGAAAATAAGAAGTTTTTTACATATTACTTAGAGACAATTTATAAAATAGTAAACTCTTATTATGAAATATCTTCTCAAGATGTTCATACAAAAGAGATTGAAGAAGTTATAAATAAAACTGAAAATTCATTAGCGCTTATAAATAAATCATTAGATGACCAGTTTACTAAAATGCTTCAAAATGATGCTTTAGACTTGGATACAGAAATAGATTTCTTAAAAAGTAGTATGCAAATGAAAGATTTTTAAAAAGTGGAGGTGAAGAAATTGAAGTCAAAAATAATTGGAGGAGTTATTTTATTATTAGTAATAATAGCAATTATTGTATATCAATTTATAAACACTAATAAACCAGAGCAAATAACGGTAACAGGTTATTTAGGTGGAGAAAAAATAGGACTTATGGAAGACGAAGAGGTTAGAAAAATATTAAAAGATAAATATGGATTAACTGTGGACTATACAAAAGCAGGTTCAATTGAAATGGTGGAGCAAGATTCAAGTGACAAGGATTATCTGTTTCCTTCAAGCCAAACGGCTTTAGAACTTTTTAACCAGACTAAAAGTGATAAATTATATAAAAGTGAAATTTTATTCAATTCACCTATTGTAATATATACGTGGAAGCCAATAGCAGATGCATTGATAAATGAGGGTATTGTTGAAATGAAAGATAATTCTTATTATATTGCTGATACCACAAAATTAATTACTTTAGTTACAGACAAGAAAAAGTGGAGTGATATAGGTGTAAATGACTTATATGGTTATGTTACAATTCAGTCAACAGATCCAAATAAATCAAATTCAGGAAATATGTTTGCAGGGTTAGTTGCAAACATTATGAATAATCAAACAGTAGTAGATGAAAGTACAGTTGATAATATTTTACCGCAATTGAAAGATTTCTTTGGCAAAATTGGATATATGGAGCATTCTTCTTCAGACCTTTTTGAGCAATATCTAAAAACAGGAATGGGAGCAAAGCCAATGATTGCAGGTTATGAAAATCAAATGATAGAATTTGCAATTGAGAATCCAAATGATTGGAATATGGTAAAAGACCAAGTGGTTGTGCTTTACCCAGAGCCTACAGTATGGAGTTCACATCCATTGATTGCTTTAAATGAGAATGGTGCAAAATTGATAGAAGCGATGCAAGACCCTAAAATACAAGAAATTGCATGGACGAGACATGGCTTTAGAACAGGAGTAAGCGGCACTATAAATACAGAAGTAGAAGGCTTTTATGGAATACCAAAAACTATTAATGCAGTTATACAGATGCCAAATACAAATACAAAGCAAAAAATAATGAAAGGTATAAAATAAATCTTATATTAATTAAGGAGGAAAATTTTATGGAAGAAATTAAAAAAGATGCTTTAGTTACTAAAAGCAATGATGTTACAGAGGCAAGTATTTATGATTACGATAAATTATCTGAAGAGGATAAAAAACAAGTACAAACTATTGTGGAGAACATACAAGATGGAGATTCAAATGCCGTTATTCAATATGGGGTAGGAGCTCAATCAGAAATAGCTAACTTTTCAGATAAAATGCTAGAAGATATAAAAGCAAAAGACACAGATTATGTTGGAGATATATTATCTAACTTGATGGTAAAAGTTAAAGATACAGATGTAAATGGATTTATAAAAGAAGATCCATTAGAAAATATTCCTATTATTGGCAAATTAGTAGATAAAACAAAAAAATTCCTTGCAAAATATCAAAAAATAGAAAATCAAATTGATGACATATCAGAAAAGTTAGATAATGAAAGAATGGTTTTATTAAAGGATATTGTTATGTTTGACAATTTATTTGAAAAAAATACAGAGTGCATACATAATTTGGATTTATATATTATTGCTGGAAATAAAAAAATTGAGGAATTAAAAACAAAAACTATACCAGAATTACAAAAAAAGGCAGAAGAGACTAAAGACCCATTAGATGCGCAAAAAGTAGCAGATATGATTGATTATGCTGATAGATTTGAAAAAAAGGTTCATGATTTAAAATTAACAAGAACAATTGCGATTCAGACAGCACCTCAAATAAGATTTATTCAATCAGGAAATAAAGCTTTAGTAGATAGAATACAATCATCAATATTAAATACAATACCTTTATGGAAAAGCCAAATCGTACTTGCAATAGGAGTTATTAGACAAAAAGGTGCTTTAGATTTACAAAAGCAAGTAACAGAGACAACAAATGAATTATTAAAGAAAAACTCAGAAATGCTTAAAAATAATACAGTAGAGATTGCTAAAGAAAATGAAAAAGGAATAGTAGAAATAGAAACTCTTAAAAAAGTAAATGATGATTTAATAACAACAATTGAAGAAACAATTAAGATAAGTGAAGAAGGTAGAGCAAAACGTAAAGAAGTAGAAAAAGAATTAGTTGTTATAGAAAAAGACTTGAAAAATAAATTGGCAAATGTTAAGAGTAATTAAATAAATTAAAAATAAACTAATAATCAATGATTGCTTTGTATGGTTATTAGTTTATTTTTAACAAAAAAATTTAGTCTGTCAACAAATTTCGACAGACTTTTTATATTTTTAGTGTTAAAATGCCATTATTACAATTGCAATTGTTATTTTTAGTTCAAAAGATTTATTCGTTTTAAATCAAAATAGAATAAAGTTATAATTCACAGATTATATAAATAGCAAAGATATTGAAAATAATGAGATGTGAATTTAATAAAGTATTATCTTAAAGGTTGCTTTTCTTGCACTTTTTTGGTAAAATAGAAAGGAAGTAATAAATGGCGAAAAAAGAATTAAAGTTACTTCCAATAAAAAATGATTATGTCTTTAAACGTGTTTTTTCATATAAAGGGAATGAGGATGTATTAATTGATTTATTGGAAGCAATACTAAAAAGAAAGATAAATAATTTAACAGTTAAAAATCCAGAGGTGTTATCAGAAAAAAAAGAAGGTAAAAAGTTTATATTGGATATTAAGGCAGAATTAGATGATGGAACAATGTTAGATATCGAAATGCAAACAGCAGATGAAAAAAATATAGAAGAAAGAAGTACAGTATATGAATCAAGAATGATATCAGAGCAATTACAAACGGGAGAAAAATATACACAATTAAATAAAGCTATATTTATAGGAATCTTAGATTTTGAACGTTATAAAAGAAATAGTTATTACCATATAGCAAGACCAAGATTTGATGAAATAGGAGAAGAATACTATGTAGATATGGGATATAAAGAACAAGACGAAATAGCAACAAAATATATAGAAATGCATTATATAGAACTCCCAAAATATTTTAAGAAAAATCCTACAATAAATACAAAACTAGATGAATGGCTCTGGTTATTTTCAGGAGATGAGGAGAAAATGGAAATGGTTAAGAAGAAAAATAAAAATGTAAAAAAGGCTATGGATACACTAGAAAGGATAAGTTTAGATCCAAGAGAAAGAGAAATGTATGAATCAATACAAACTGAAGAGTTCCTTCAGAAAATTAGCGAAAATAATTTTAAAGAAGAAGGAATAAGAGAAGGCGAAAGACAAACTAAAATGGAAATAGCTAAAAAAATGCTAAGAAAAAATATAGAAACAAGAGAAATAGCAGACATTACAGGGCTAACAGAAGAAGAAATAGAAAATATAAGGAAAGAAATTTTATAAAAATATTAAGTAGAGAGAAATTTCATTAAAAGTTACTCTCTATTTTGTGTTATTATAATATGAAATTAGCAAAAATACTACACAAAATTCAAAAAGTATGTTAAAATATTTATGGTATTAAAAAATAAAGGAGGAATTTATAATGTCAGGACATTCAAAATGGCACAATATTCAAGCCAAAAAAGGAAAAGCAGATGCAGCAAGAGGAAAAGTATTTACAAAAATAGGAAGAGAAATATTAATAGCAGTAAAGCAAGGAGGTCCTGATCCGGCTGGCAATTCAAAATTAAGAGATGTTATAGCTAAAGCAAGGGCAAATAATATGCCAAATGATACAATAAAAAATGCAATAAAAAGAGCTGCAGGAGCAGACAATGATAAGAATTATGAGGAAATAACTTATGAAGGATATGGACCAAATGGTGTAGCAGTAATAGTAGAAGCGGCAACAGATAATAAAAATAGAACAGCAGCAGATGTGCGTCATGCATTTGACAAAGCAGGAGGAAATCTTGGAACAAATGGGTGCGTATCATATATGTTTAACAAAAAAGGTGTAATTGTAATAGAAAAAGCTTCAACAGATATGTCTGAAGAAGATTTAATGATGCTAGCATTAGATGCAGGAGCAGAAGATTTTCAATCTTCAGATGAAGTATATGAAATAACTACAGCTCCAGCAGATTTTTCTCAAGTTTGTGAAAAGTTAGAGGAAGCTGGATTAGAGTTTTTACAAGCTGAAGTACAGATGGTGCCAACTACAACTATTGAACTTGACGAAAAAGGTCAAGAAAGAATGGAAAAGTTAATAGAGAGACTTGAAGATTTGGATGATGTTTCAAACATATATCATAACTGGGCAGAATAAGTATAACTGCTATGCGGGCTTTGCAAAATAAAAAAATCAAAAGTCCGCATTTTATTAATTGTATAAGGAGAATAATTATGAATCAAAAGAAAAAGATTAGTAAAAAAAGTATTATAATTATTAGTATTTTAGTAGTGATAATTCTTGCATTAGCTGGGTTTGCATTTGCATATTTTACAACAGATATTTTGAAAAATGAAAAACAGTGTTTTGTAAGCTATTTTGCAAAAATGTTTGATGCGAAAAATGGTTTTATCGAAAATAATCTGATTTCATATTTTGAAAAACAACAAAATACCCCTTATAAAGATGATGGAAACATAAGTGCTGATATTAATGTGCCTGAGGCTTATTCTGAAGAAATTAATAAAGTAAAAGATACAAACATTACTTTTACGGGAGAAGTTGATAAGCTGAATTCAAAAGCAAACCAAGATATTAGTATTAACTATTCAGATAATGTAACATTTCCATTTTCATATAGAAGAGATGGGGATATTTATGGATTGAAAACAGAATATGTAGGAAGTAAGTATGTTACAATTGATTCGACAAGATTAGACGATTTAGGACTTGGCGAATTGCAACAAGATGCAAATGAAGCAAAAGAAACATCTAGTATAATAAGCTCAAAAGATGATATAGATCATCTAAAAGAAACATATATACCAGTTTTGAATCAAAATTTGCAGGAAAGTAAGTTCTCTAAAGTGAGTGATGGAAATAGAACTGGCTATAAGTTAACAGTAACTTATGAAGATTTAAAGAATTTAGCAGTAAGCTTGTTACAAGCACTAAAGACTGACCAAACAACATTAGATAAGTTAAATGAGAATATTGAAAAAGAATCAGAAAAATATACTGCAGATAGTATAGAGAATATTATTAAACAAGTTAATAATTTAAAAACAGATGATGGCGAAATTTCAATTACAATTTATCAAGAAAAAAATAAGCCTGTAAAGCTTGAATTAACTATAGATGATACAAGCATATCTGCTGATAGAGTGGCAAAAACAAATGATAGTGTTGAATATAATGTAGCTATTCAAAATGGAGATAATAAGATTGCACTTGATGCAAAATACTCAGGACTAGATTCAATGCAAAATGTTTCTGAAAATTATGAATTATCAGTTGAAATGCCAGCAGAGGTACTTGCAAGCGAAAATATTCTTACTGCTTCTGATAAAGCAAGAAGACAAATGGCTATATCTACTGAAGAAGAGACTGTAAATTTAATTATTGGTCAAGTTAAAATGAATAAGATGATAAATAATACAGCAGCAACAGATGTTGAAATTTCAAGAGAAGACTTGGAAGAACAAATTCAATCAGAAAATTATAATATTACAATTATAGACAATACAAATGGAAATATAAATTTAACATTTGAGGATACAGGGGATACTTTTGAGGTAGATACTTCTGGAACTATTGTAAATTCACCATCTTTAAGTGATTCGCAGCAAGATACAGATTCATCAATTGATGAAAACTTAGAAAATGAAACATTAAGTTATAAATATACATATACCAATAATGTAGTATTTGAAACCGGTTCAAATATTGAAGGATATAATAGTGACAATAGTTTGAGTTTAAATGATTATAATGAAGAGGAGAGGGAAAACTTCTTAAATGCAGTAGCGGAGAGATTGACTGAGGTTAGACAAAGTCAGATGGAAGAACTAGGACTAGCAGAAGGCGAAGACCCAATTATATTACTAATGCCATTTACAGCAAGCTTATCTATGTATAATCAGGCATCAGGTACAGCACAAGATAATAATATGGAAGCGGTAGCAATCAATCAGTTTAATACGATGTATGAAAATTATGAAGGAACAAATTTACAAGCACAAACAGTAAGAGGATTATTATCAACAATGCAGACAATGAATCAATCAAATCAACAAAATAATTCTAAATATTTGATTGAAGAAATAAACTTCGATGGTGAAGAACTTGAAGCAACAGATCAAAATATAGCATCATTGAAGAGTGAAATGGATACAACTAAAACATATACTGTTTCATTTGAAAAAAATGAAGATGGCGTAATAAATAGAGTAGTTATAACGACAAATTAAAAAATAAGTTCTAAATTTAAAAGTAAAGCATACAATAATATTAATATTGTATGTTTTATTTTTTTTGTAAGGAGAACTTAGCAATGGAAGAAATTTTTGAAGTAATTAAATATTTTCCTTTAAATATAAGCAATTTGCTGAAAGCTGCATTTAATCAAAATGCAAAGATTATTAATGAAATACAAGAAATACGAGTAAGAGTAAATCGCCCAATATTACTTAAAGTAAAAGATGCAGATATAGTCATTAAATACAATGTATCAAGTGCGGAAATTTTACAAACTCTTGAAAAATTGTGTGATAATTCTATTTATGCGTATCAAAATCAAATAAGTCAAGGATTTTTAACAATTAAAGGTGGACACAGAATAGGTATAACTGGAACTGCTGTAATAGAGAATAATAAAGTAATAAATTTAAAATATATTAATAGTTTAAATTTTAGAATAGCAAGGCAGATAATTAATTGTAGTAATAAAATTTTAGGACAAGTTTTAGATTTGAAGAACAATTCAATTTATAATACTCTCATCGTTTCTCCTCCAGGTTGCGGAAAAACTACGATGCTAAGGGATTTAATTAGAAATATTAGTGATGGCGTAGAAAGCTGTGGCTTTTCTGGCAAGACTTGTGGAGTTGTAGACGAAAGAGGCGAAATTGCTGCTATGTATAAGGGGGTGCCACAAAATGATGTTGGAATTAGAACAGATGTGATTGAAAATATTTCTAAATCTGCTGGAATAAAAATGCTTATAAGGTCAATGGCTCCTGAAGTAATTGCTTGTGACGAAATTGGTTCAAAAGAAGATGTTGAAGCAATTCGGAGAAGCTTTTGTTTCAGGAGTTAAAGGCATTTTTACAATGCATGGTAAAAATTTGCAAGATGTAAAAAGTAATAAAGAAATCAATAAATTACTTGAAGATAAAAAAATTGAAAAAGTTATCTTTTTGTAGTTCTAAAATAAATTTTGATGAATATAATATACAGAAAAGTAGGACAAACATTAAATAATAGAAGGAGTTTAAAATGCTATTTGTAAAATATTTTATGTTGTTTTTAATTTTAGTAGCCAGTGTATTGCTTGGAAAAAACATAGCTAGAAAATATGTTAATAGATTAAAAGAATTAGAAGAAATGAGAACTGCATTAAACATTTTTAGGTCAAAAGTAAGCTTTACATATTCACCAATCCCAGAAATATTTGAAGAAATTGCAAAAGATTCTAAAGGAAATATTGGAAAGATTTTTAGTGTAGCAAGCAAAAAAATGGAAAAGGTAACAGCTAATATAGCATGGTCTGAAGCGATAAATGAGGTTGATTCAAACTTAAATAAAGAGGACAAAAAAATATTAGAAAACTTATCTAAATTGTTAGGACAAACAGATGTAGAAGGGCAAATAAGCCAAATAGACATAACACAGAAATTCTTAGATAATCAAATACAGGATGCTATTGATGAAAAGCAAAAAAACGAAAAATTATATAGTAAGTTGGGAATAACAATTGGACTGGCCATAGTTGTTGTACTTGCTTGAAATTGACTGTGATGAATAGAATTTGTGCCTTGAGAAAGGGATGATAGTAAAAATGGATATAAATTTATTATTTAAAATTGCTGCAATAGGAATTTTAGTAGCTGTTCTACATCAGGTACTTGTAAGAGCTGGAAGAGAAGATCAAGCTATGATGACAACTTTAGCAGGTTTAGTAATTGTATTAACTATGGTGATAAAAGAAATTAGTGGACTATTTGATACAGTAAGGACAATTTTTAATTTATAAAATAGAGTAGAATGGAGAGCCTGTAATGGAAATTATAAAAATTATTGGAATAGCATTAATTGCGCTAATTATTATAATTTTACTTAAACAATATAAGCCTGAATTTGCAATTTATGTAAGTTTAATTACAGGTGTGCTTATTTTACTTCTAATTATGGAACAATTGACAGGGATAATTGGACTTTTACAAGACCTGGCTACAAAGGCCTCAGTAAATAGTACATTTATAGCATTACTATTAAAGATAACTGGAATAGCTATCTTAGCAGAATTTGCAGTTAGTATATGTAAAGATTCAGGAGAAAGTGCAATTGCAAGCAAAATAGAAATTGGAAGTAAAATAGTTATAATAGCGATGTCCATACCGATAATATCAAGTCTGCTAGAAATTATACTAAAGATTTTACCACAGTGATTTTTAAAGGAGTAATACACAAATGAAAAAAGTAATATTTAAAATTGCATTGATATTTTTAATTTACTTGTCTTTAAACTTAGTAATCCCAAGCGTAATAGCAGCTGATAATAATACTACTGATATATTAGAAGAACAAGGAGAAGAATTTGGAATTCAAGATTTTATAAATGACTCTAAAGAATTTGCAGGTGAGTTCTTTTCAGACATAGATATAGGAGAAATTTTAGATTCAGCTATTCAAGGTAAGATAGATAATTCTTCTATAATAAAGAAAATACTTAATTTGCTAGGTTCAGAAGTTGTAGAATCGATAAAGGCAATTGGAAGTATTTTAGCAATTATTGTAATACATGCAATTTTAAGAGCAATAAGCGAAAATTTGGAGAATGAGTCTGTTACAAAACTAATATATTATGCACAATATATTTTAATAATTACGATTATAATGGGCAATTTTTCAAGTATTATAAAAATGGTGCAGGATACATCAACAAATTTAGTAGCTTTTATGAATATGCTTGTACCGTTGCTTATTACGCTGATGATGTACACAGGAAGTATAGTTACAAGTGGCGTATTAGAGCCAATAATATTATTTATGATAAATTTTATAGGCAACATGATACAAAACATATTAATACCATTAGTGCTAGTATTTGCAAGTTTAGTTATTATGTCAAAACTTTCAGATAGAGTGCAAATAGATAAATTAGCCAAATTTTTAAAATCTGGAATAGTGTGGGTGCTAGGAATAGTTTTAACAATATTTGTTGGAGTACTTTCATTAGAAGGAACAATGTCAAGCAGTGTGGATGGAATTACTGCAAAGACAGCAAAAACAATAGTAAGCTCAGCAGTGCCGGTTGTTGGAAAAATCTTATCTGACAGTGTTGAAACAGTTTTGGGTGGAGGTATTATACTAAAAAATGCAGTAGGGGTTGTCGGCGTAATAATAGTTCTAGGGATATGTATTATGCCAATTATTAAGCTAGCTACTCTCACAATTGCATATAAATTACTGACCGCGATTACAGAACCTATAGCTGATGCAAAAGTAACAAGTCTGTTAGATCAAATAGGTGATATATTTAAAATATTTTTAGCTATTTTAAGTGCAATGTCAGTAATGATAATTGTGCGGCACAGCATTAGTTTTGAAAATTTCAAATTATCATTAAAAATAAAAAAGGGGAAAAAATGGTTGAGTTTTTTAGTTCTTGGGCTAAAAATTTGGGATTAGCAATTGTTATTGTTTCTATATTAGAAATGCTATTACCAAATAATAAGAACAAGAAATATATTAGGGTAATAATGGGAATATATGTTATTTTTACTATAATGTCTCCATTAGTTTCAAATAAAGACAAATTAGAACTTAGTAGTATTGACCTAAATTCTTATTTAGAAGCAGGAGCTCTAGCAAATGGAACTACTATCAATGAGGCAGAAGAGGTCAATCAAGCTTCAATGGATGCGAGAATAAAAGAATTATATATAGAGGAGCTAGAAAAAGATATTACAAAAAAGTTAGAAGATAAAGGATATGAGGTAACAAGTTGCAAAGTAGATGCCGAATTGTCAAATGAAGACGGAGAAAGCAAAATAAATAAAATTAAGCTACAAGTAGAAAAGTTGCAAGGAAGTCAGACACAAAGTGAAAATTCTATAGAAGATAAAATAGTTACTCGGGATTCAAAAAGTAAAACCAATTGATATTTCAACTCAAAATGAAGTAAAAGTTTCAAAAGAAAAAGACGATAAACTACAAAAATCAGAACTTGAAGATATTAAAAATTTTTTAATAGAGGAATACGGGGTGGATAAAAAATGTTTGGAGATAAATTGAAACATTTAATAAAAAAGAAAGACACTGAAGAAAATAATGATGCAGATGCTAATGAAGTTACAGATGTTAAGCCAAAAGGTAGATATAGCGCTGGAAATGACAAAAAGAAAATTGACAATCTAGTATTTTTTATAGTATTACTCATAATTACAATTGTTGTTATTAACTTGATTTGGAATGATAAAAGTTCAGATAATAATGCTGAAGATAAAACAAGTAATACAGTCACTGATAAAAAATTGGCCTCTACAGAATCTGCAGAGACTAGCAAAAGCACTAGTAGCCAAGACTTAGAAAATAAATTGGAAAATATTCTGTCTAATATAGAAGGCGTAGGTGAAGTTAAAGTCCTTATCAGCTATTCTGAATCTAGTGAAGTAGTTGCAATGTATAACGAGAGTTCGCAGGTAAGTAACACCGAGGAAAATGATACATCTGGCCGGAACACGAAAAATTGAAACCACAGATACTCAAAAGGATATCGTATACAAGGAAGAAAATGGAGAAAAAACGCCAATTACCCAAAAAATAATTCAACCTAAAATTGAAGGTGCCATTGTTACAGCCCAAGGAGCTAACAATGCAAACACTAAAGCCAATATAATACAGGCAATTGAAGCCGTAACAGGACTGCCTACACATAAAATTCAAGTTTTTGAAATGAGTTAAGGAAAGAGGGATTGTATGAAAATTTTTAAGAAAAACCAAATTATAATTTATGTAATTGTTTTATTGCTAATGACAGCTGGATATCTAAATTATACAACTAATACAAAAACACAAGCTTTAGAAACATCTCTACAAATGAGCTCAAATGATGATAGCCAAACAAGCAATATAGGAGATGCAACTTTAGTTAGTAGTAATGATGTGGAGACAAATACTGCGGATAAAAATGTAGTTGAAACAAATGAAGTGAATTCAAATACGACTGCTAATGCCAATATTGATACAAATACAACTTCAAATAGTGCTGATACTAATACTGTAGATGAAAATGTAGTATCAACCAGTAGCTCAAATACCGATGAATACTTTACAAAATCTAAATTAGAAAGAGACACTATGTACTCACAAATGATAGAAAATTATGAAAAAATACTTAATAGCTCTAATTCAGCAGAAACTCAAAAACAGACAGCTACTGAAGAAATAAAAAAAATCAATGATACACAAAATAGCATAATGATTTGTGAAAACTTAATAGAAACTAAAGGATTTAAAAATAATGTTATATTCGTAAACGGAGATAGTATAAGTGTAATTATAGGAGCAGATGATTTAAAACCAGAAGAAATTGCACAAATTCAAAATATAATTTCAAGAGAAATGAATGCAAAAGTTGAGAATATACATATTTCTAATAAATAATTGATGCGTAAATACATATTAAAATTAAAAGTGATTTGTAAAAAATTAAATTTAAAGTGTTGTAAATTTTCCTAAAATTGGTATAATAAAGGAGTAGGTATGACAAAATTTAATACAGCTAATAAAAAGGGAGGAATTTTTTATGATTAAAAGAGTAGGAATATTAGCCAATGGAGGAGATGTATCTGGTTTTAATGCAGTTATAAGGGCAATTGTTAAAACTGCTGAAAATCACGATATAGAATGTTATGGCATAGTAGATGGATATAATGGACTATTGAAAAAAGATTTTGAAAGGTTGACTACAGATATACATGGAGAAGCTTTAGGAATATTGCCGACAGGTGGCTCAATTATAGGTTCTTCTACAAATTCAAATTTGTTTAATTATAAAGTTGTAAATGAAGATGGTAGTGTGGAATATAAAGATATGTCAGATCAAGCTATCCAAAATATTAAGGAGTTCGGATTTGACTGTATTTTTACTCTAGGAGGAGATGGAACTCAAAAGTCTGCTAGAGATTTTTCTACAAAAGGTGTTAATATAATAGGTGTTCCTAAAACTATAGATAATGATGTAGCATGTACAGAAATAACATTTGGATTCAATACAGCAGTTTCTGTTGCAATGGAAGCAATAGATAGATTGCACACAACAGGAGCTACTCACCATAGAATAATGGTATTAGAAGTAATGGGAAGATATGCTGGTTGGATAGCACTAGAAGCAGCAATAGCTGGAGGAGCAGATGTTGCTTTGATTCCAGAGATACCTTATGACATTGAAAGTGCTGCTAGAAAGATAAAAAATAGAATTAATAGAGGTAAGAAATTTGCAATAGTAGTAGTAGCAGAAGGAGCTAAGCCTAAGGGTGGAGAGATGACTATTGAAAATACAAGAGACAATGGTTCAGGAGTTGATAATACTAAACTTGGAGGAATTGGCCCAATTGTTGCTAAACAATTACAAGACTTAACTGGTTTAGAGGCTAGAAATACTACATTAGGATATGTTCAAAGAGGAGGTACTCCAACAGCTTATGATAGAATTTTATCAACAGAGTATGGTGTAAAAGCAATGCAACTTGCACTAGAAGGAAAATTTGGAACTTTGGCAGTTGTTAAAAATGGCAAAATGGATTCAGTTTCATTAGAAGAGGTTGTTGGAAACAATAAAGAGATTGGAGCTGTATCAGGAAATACTGCTGAAAGCAATATAAGAAAAATAAAAATGGATGATGACATAGTTATTACAGCAAGAAATATTGGAATAAATTTAGGTGATTAAAATTTTACTTATGCAATAAAGGGCTTTTGATATATTGAATATCAAAGGTCCTTTTATTACAATTTAATTACATTTTTGTCGAAATTGTTGTAAAAAAAAATTTATATTGTTATAATCATTCTGTATAAATATATAAAGAAACGAAGGAGGAAATAGGTATGTTAAAAGCAAATGTAGCATGGAGTACAAACGAGGATAGTTTTACACAAGGAAAGGAAACTGCTAAAAAAGCAGTTGTAGGACTAGGAGAGACAAAAGTAGCTTTTTTATATACATCTGTTGATTGTGACATAAAGAAAGTTTTAGAAGGAGCAAAAACTGAATTAGGTACAGCGCCTATCATTGGATGCACATCTAGTGCAGGAATTATTACACCAGATGGATTTATTACATCAGATCATGGATTCACAGGAATTTTATCAATAGGAGACCCTAATATGAAAGTAGGCGTTGCAAGTTCACCAAGAGGAAATAATCCAAGGGAGACAGCTAGAAAAGTAGCAAAAGAGGCAATGGCTAAAGTTGGAACTGATCGTGTACCAGCATACTACTATATGGTAGCTTCACCAGCAGAAGAGGAAGAGTATGTAAAAGGAATTGCAGATGTTATAGGAGAAGTGCCATTTTCAGGAGGAAGCGCAGCTGACAATACAGTAGAAGGAAAATGGAGCATTTATACAAATGACAAAATTTTCAATGATGGTGTTGCAGTGGCATTTTTCTATACGAACACGCCAATCACAAATGTATTTACAGGAGATTATCATGAAACAACAAATGCAGGAGTTATTACAAAAATAAGAGGAAAGAGAACACTAGTTGAGATTGATGGAGTTCCAGCCCTTAAGAAATATGCTGAGTGGACAGGAAAAGACATTAAAAAATTGATGGGCTCTAATTTACTTTCTGAAACAGTTACAGAACCTTTAGGAGTTAAAGATAGATTAGGAGATTTAATTGCAATTCGTCACCCAATGTTTGCAAATGAAGATTATTCTATGAATATCGGAAATAATCTAGCAGTAAACACAGCGGTTATTCAAATGCAAGCAAATGTTGATGAAATTATAGAAGGAGCAGCTAGAGCAGCTAAAGAATTGAAAAAAGCGTTACCAGGGGAAGCTGGAGCATACCTATTTATTCATTGTGGAGGAAGAAGATTAGCTATTGGAGATAGAATCAATGAAGTTGCAGATAAAATAAAAGAAATAGTAGGTGACACACCATTCATCATGGCATTTACTTTCGGAGAATATGGAGACACAGACCATGGCGGAAATACTTGTGGAGGTTTGATGCTTTCTGATACAGCATTCTGTAAATGAAGAGCAGGGGAAAAACCACAATTCGAAGAAAATAAAAAGTATGTGTGTACCTTAGAAAGTTATGCTGGCGGTATACAAAAAGTATGCAGACCAGTAAAAAATAAGGAGGGAGCAAGCATGAAAAATTTAATAGGATACGAATGGAAAGATGCATCAAATGGAGCTACAATCGAAGTTGTTAATCCAGCAACTCAAGAGCTTATAGATACAGTTCCAAATGTAACAGACGAAGATGTTGATGAAGCTGTAAAAGTAGCCGAAGTAGAACAAAAGAAATGGGAAAAAGTATCTATATATGATAGAGCAGATATTTTATATAAATTTGTTGATTTAGTAGAAGAAAATAAAGAAAGATTAGCAACACTTCTATCTAATGAAACAGGAAAACCAAAAAAAAAAACAAGAGCAAAACAAGCAAATAAAAGAATAGAAGAAA
>CALXJQ010000012.1 GCA_944388665.1 uncultured Clostridia bacterium | reverse complement strand
TGAACTTTAGGGACGTTCCTTAAAGTTCATTTTTGTAAATTATTTATTAATAATATATCTTAAAACAGGGAAAAAACTATAAATGAACTTTAAGGAACGTCCCCAAAGTTCAAAAAAAAGATAGAAAACAGTTGAAAAAAAATTGAAAACCATATATAATGAAAATATAATTACAACAAAAAAGAGAAGGGAGCGATTTTTTATGAAAATAAAAATAATAGGAAAGGAACTAAAGATAACAGATGCAATCAATGACTACGTAGAAAAAAAATTAGATAGAATTGACAAATACTTTGATGATGCAGAAGCTGATGTTACACTAAGAACAGAAAAAAATGAGCAAATTGCTGAAATAACTGTATATGCAAAAGGAGAAACTTACAGAGCTGTGACAGAAGATAAAGATATGTATGCATCAATAGATAAAGATATTGATATTTTGGAAGGACAAATAAGAAAGTTCAAGACAAAAAGAGATAAAATGATGAAAGAATCTTCAATAAAAACAATGGAGCCAATTGATCGAGGCATACAAGAAATAACTGATGAAATTATTAAAACGTCTTATTATGAGATTAAGCCAATAACTCCAGAAGATGCTGTACTTAAACTAAAGGAAAAACCTACACATAACTTTTTAGTATTCATAAATGTAGAAACAGGTAAGGTAAATGCTATTCATAAATTAAAAGATGGAAAAAATTATGGATTAGTAGAACCAGAAGCATAGAAAAAGAAGAATTTTAACTTATAGCTAACCTTATAATATAGGTTAGCTAAGTTTTTATATTTAAAATATTAAACTAAAAACATTAAAAATTATGTAACAAGGTGGGCTAACGAAATGAACAAAAAAACGAAATTAATTGTGTTTGCTAGTAGTATCATATTGTCAGCTATAATTTTATGCTTTTTTTTAACGGGATATTATTCTGTTGATACTGAAAGAATATATTTTCAAGGCTATACAGATTATGCAACAAAAGATGCCTATATTAGAGATGGAAGATTTATTTCAGCAATAATTTTTATAATTGTAGGAATATTTAATCCAGAAATAAAAACAATGCACATCATTAATGTAATTATTTCAATTTTTATTTTGTCGATATGTGTAGTAGAAATATATAACTTAATCACGAAATATGGAAAAACAAAAGAAAAAAAGCAAAAAATAATTGCATTTATAATAAGCTATACATATATATTCAATTTCATAATAGTAGATATACTTCAATTTGTGGATAGCTTTGTAATTTCAGCAAGCATTTTATGTTTCATCATGGCAATCAAAAAAATAATTATTGAAAAGCACAAAAAAGTTGGATTTGCCTTAACGCTCTTAGGAGTTTTGTGTTATCAAGGGACAATACCGATGTACATAGCAACGGCAATTTTGGTTACACTATTAGAGAACAAAAAAATAAATATAGAATACTTTAAAAAAATTTTGCCTTGTGCAATATCAATCATTGTATCAGCACTTGTAAGCGTTGCACTAGTCAATTTAGTACCTGTTGTAACTGGAATGGAGTTAACAGATAGAATTTCAAAAATAGAATATTTAGAAAATATAGAAAAAAATATATTAAAAATGGGTGAAGTTATTTTATATTCTTTTGACCTATTTCCACCATATCTATGGATATCAATTACAATACTCATACTTGCTCTTTCAGCTATAGTAGGTATTAGAAAAAAGAACATACAGTTCCCTATTAATGTATTGTTTATTTTTATGATGTATATTTTTAGTTGGTTAATTATGTTTCCAATACAAATAGCGGTAAACGCGCCAAGAGTCTATTACGTAATAGGGCAGGCTGTAAGCGCTATGCTAATATATATCTATTGTACAAACTTTGGGGAACTAAAAAGCAAATTTTATATCAACAGCATTGTAATAATTACCATAATATATTTTATAATAACAATATTTTCAATTTTAAAAAGCACTTATGATTTAAAATTAGCCAATAAACTAGACCAAAACTTCTCACAAAAAATTTATTCAGAAATCACTAAATTAGAAGAACAAGGCATAACAATCAACAAAATAACAATACGTTACACAGACAGTGGGAAAAATATCAAAAAATACAGTCAGTTATTAAGAAATAATTCAGCCTATCTTTTAGGAACATATAATCTACAAAGATTTGAATTTTATACAGGAAAAAGAATAGAAGGACGCGTGCCAAATTTCACAGAGGAAATAGAACATAAATATTTTGATGGAAAAAAATCAGAAGACGAAGTCCAATTCCATAATGAAGGAAACATATTGTATATTTTAGTTGACCTATAATAAATTTGGCAGGAAATCAAATCCTGCCTTTATGTATTTTAAATAAAATAAATAAAAACAAAACTTAATATCCCGCCGAAAATAAAATATTAAATTAAATAACTAGTAGAAAAACTATTTCATTTGTTCTTCAGCTTGTTGTATCATTTTTCTAACCATGTTACCACCTATTTTACCAGCGTCTTTAGCTGAGATGTCACCATTGTATCCATCTTTTAAATTAACGCCTACTTCACTAGCTACTTCATATTTGAATTTATCAAGAGCAGACATAGCTTCAGGAACTAATTTTTTGTTACTGTAGTTTGCCATCTGTTTTTTCACCTCCGTAATATTACATTTAAGAAAAAACTTTTGCTTTTTCTAATACTATCATTTGCAAAAAATAAAAAAATACACAAGTAAATTTTTCCAAAAAATGAACTTTGGGGACGTTCCTTAAAGTTCATCCTTATTTTTCATTTTGTTTTCGCCATTTTTATTTTTTTTTCGAATGAACTTTAAGGAACGTCCCCAAAGTTCAAAGTAAAATGTTACAAGAATATTACAAAGTTATTAAATTATAGTTACATTAGACAAAAATCGATTGATTTTATATAAAATATGAGTTAAAATATAATAAATGGCATTAAAATGTAAATTGAATATTAATAAATAAGGAGGAATTTGTGATGGCAACAAATCCAATGCAAAGAAAAGCAAGAAATTCATTTTTACTAGGAATGTTACTAATGTTAGTAATAGCAGGTATAGTAATAGCATTTTTATTTATAATAATGATGCGTCAAAACCAACAACAGGAGGAAGAACTAGGACAACTTGTAAATGCTTATGTTTTGAATCAAGATGTTTCAGCAGGGCAAGTTATAACTTCTGATATGTATTCACTACAACAAGTTAATAGTAATCTTGTTCCAAGCAATGCAACAAGTAATCTTACTGTAATTCAAAGTTACTCATTACAGGATAAGGATGGAAATGAAGTAAGGACGCAAGCAGGGCAAAATGGCCAACCAATTTTATATGTAGAAATTGATGGTGAGCAATTTCAAGTTCAACAGGCAGCTGATCAAAGCTATTATTATGAAAGAAATGGAACACAAGTAGATTTAACAAGTGTGCCTTTAATAGCAAAAGTAAATATGAGAAAAAATACATTGTTAACAGCTGATTTGGTAGCAAAAGGCTCAAATTCATTGCAAGACGATGTTAGAAAGCAAGAATACAATATGATAGTTCTACCAATAGACTTAGCAACTGGAGATTATGTAGATGTAAGACTAATGCTTCCAAGTGGACAAGACTATATAGTAGTATCTAAAAAAGAAGTAACACTTCCTGATACAGGAACTGATGCAACTGCAAACACGGTTTGGATGAATCTATCAGAAGATGAAATATTACATTTAAGTTGCGCTATAGTAGATGCTTACAAAATTACAGGATCAAAATTATATATTACTAAATATACAGACCCAGGAATTCAAGAAGCAGCTCAAGTTACATATCCAGTAAATAGAGATACATTCGCATTAATTCAAAGCGATCCAAATATAGTACAAAGAGCAATGGAAGAGTTAAATAATAGATACAACAATTCTGGAACAACATTAAGAAATGATTATATAGAACCAGCAATTTCAAATGAAGGTGACGAAGCACAATCTAATGTAGAAAGTGGAATGGAAGAAAGTATTACAAATTCTCAGGAAGCTAGACAAGATTACCTAGAATCTTTACAAGCAGCTCCAGCAACAACTACTACAACAACTGATACAACGTCAACAACAAATACAGCAACAACAACAAATTAATCTGATAAAATTCAATGCTTAATAGCTAAAATATGATAATTAGCTATTAAGCAAAATTAAAGCAAACAAAAAATAAAAAGGAGAGAAATTTTTCATGAAGAAAGTAGGATTTATAGGGGGATATGATAAAACAGATTTAATATTATATATTGCAAAAATAATGACTGTACTCAAACAAAAAGTGCTAGTTGTAGACACTACAATAACACAAAAATCAAGATATATTGTACCAGCTATGGCTCCTACTTTAAAATATATTACAACATTTGAAGACATAGACATAGCTTGTGGTTTTACAGATTTAGAAGATCTAAAACATTATATAGGAATTCCAGAAGAACAGGAGCTAGACTATGACTTAGTACTTGTTGATACAGACAACTTGGAATCATTTGAAAGCTATGGCCTTGAAGGCGCAAATAACAATTACTTTGTTACAGCTTTTGACAATTATTCATTAAAAAAAGGATTGGAAGTTCTAAGTGGGCTTAAAAGACCAATACATTTAACAAAAGTACTATTTTCAGTTGACGTATCACAAGAAGAAGACGATTACTTAAACTATTTAGCTTTAGGATATAAAATTGATTGGAATGATTACAAAGTATACTTTCCAATAGATATAGAAGATTTTGAAGCTATAAACAATAATCAAAGAGCATCAAAAATTAGCTTTAGAAATCTAACAATACCATACAAAGACAGCTTGACGTACATAGCAAACGAAATACTTGGAGAGTCAAATGACTCAAAAGTAAGAAAAGCAGTAAAAATTATTGAAAGAGGAGTATAAAAATGTCAATTATAACTTTTTGGGATCCAATTCGTGAGCAAGCAGGTAAAACATTAGCAGTAACAGCAATAGCAACACATATATCAATTGAACATAATTATAAACTATTATTGGTCGGCACAGGATATAAAGACTATACAATAGATAGATGCTTTTGGGCAGAAGACAAGCCAAAAAAGAAAAACTTTGGATTATTTGGACCTAATACAAATACTGGCTTGGAAGATGGAATGTCAGGCTTATCTAAACTTATGAAAAGTAGCAAATTGTCAGCAGACCAAATAACAAATTATACAAAACCAATATTTAAAAACAGACTAGAGGTTTTACCTACATTTAAAGGTGCTCCAAACGAATATGAACAAGCAGCACAAACATATCCTGATTTATTAACAACAGCAAACGGCTATTATGACCTTGTTTTTGTAGATTTAGATACTTCAGTTGGAAAAGAAAATGCAGAAGCCATAATACAAAAATCAGACTTAATAGTTGTAACATTAAAACAAAAATTATCTAGTATAAATAATTTTTTACAATATAGAGAAGATAACCCAATGTTTAAAACAAAAAAAGCCCTTATATTAATTGGCGAATATGATAGAAATTCAAAATATAACATAAAAAACATAACTAGATATATGGGCGAAAAAAATAAAGTCTCAACAGTACCTTACAATACATTATTTATGGAGGCAGCAGAAGAAACAGGAGTCCCAGATTTATTCTTAAAACTTAGAAAAAACAAAAATAGTGAAGATTCCAATGGATTCTTCTTATCAGAAGTAAATAGGTCAGCAGAAAACATTATATATCGTTTACAAGATTTACGAATGAGATAAAAAGGAGGGGAAACCTAAATGATACTAAATATTGTGCTAATGCTAGCGGTAATTGGAATAGTAGGATACATCGTTTACTATAACATAAAAAAGAAACAATCTGCACAAGTAGAAGTTGCCGTAAGCGTTGATGACAAAACATATACAATTGAAAAAATGATTGAATTCGTTAAGAAAAGACTAGACGAAATTACAAAAATCAACTTATATGATATAGGTCTCTCTGAAGAGGAATTAAAAAGAAGGAAAAACAAAAAATATGCATTAAAAAAGGCATTAAAAGGTTGTACTTATGGTGATGTTAATGATAAAAAATATGTAAAAGAATTGATTTTTGATATATTAAAAAATGAGTATGGTGTAACAGAAACAAATATATCTAAAGCAATTCCATTTGATGTGCCTTCACTTTTAACGCCTCAAGATAAATTTGATATTCTTATTTATCTATACAAAAAAGAATTTGGCTATGAAGCTTTAACACAGCTAATAAAAAAATATGACTTAGCAAGACTAAAATACTTAGAAGGAGAAACAAAACCTTGCTATGTTATAACAGGACAAGAAATAGATGATATATATGAAAAAGAAAGCCCAGTATTGAGCTTTGAAGATAAATTAAACGTTGTAGTACAAAGAATTTATCAACATTACAAAGGCTATAGCTCAATAGATGAAATAAGAGATATGAACATAGATGGTGTTTCTGGCGGTGTATCTGGACTTCCAGAAAGCTTTTTAAGCCAAGTAGCACAAACAGATAGCGATTACTTAAACCAAGTAACAGAGCACAAAGTTCCAAGAGCTTGCGATAGTATATGGATATTCTTCCAAGGTGTTTCAATACGTTTAGCATTCTTATCATTTGGAACAGAGGCAGAACTAAAAAGAGTATGTCAAAACATATATAAATACAACAACCCAGGACAATTATCAGACACAAATGGTTATAAAATCAATGAAATGAAAGACGGTTCACGTGTTGTTGTTGTAAGACCAAGCTTCTCAGAAACATGGGCATTCTTCGTAAGAAAGTTCGATGTTAAGAGAGCAACACTAGAACAATTAGTACGTTTACCAGGAGCAGAAGATGCAATAGAATTACTAAAATTCCTTGTTAAAGGAGCAAGAATCACAGCAATCACTGGTGAGCAAGGTTCTGGTAAAACAACATTACTTATGGGTATGATAGAAAACATATATGAAACAATGAACATCCGTGTTCAAGAAACAGCATTTGAGTTGCACCTAAGAAAAATTTATCCAACAAGAAACATATTAACATTTAGAGAAACAGATACAATTTCAGGACAAGAGGGACTTGACGTTCAAAAGAAAACAGATGGTTCTGTTAACATCATCGGTGAGGTTGCAACAGACCCCGTAGCATCTTGGATGATTCAAGCAGCACAGGTTGCTTCTAAATTCACATTATTTACGCACCACGCAAAAACATTTCCAAACTTAGTAACAGCACTAAGAAACTCAATGTTAAGAACAGGCGTATTCACAGATGAAAAAACAGCTGAAGAGCAAGTTGTGCAAGTATTAAACTTCGATGTACACCAAGTAAAAGACTTTAGAGGAAGAAGATATATTGAAAGAATAACCGAGTGTATTCCACTAGAAAGCAAAAATGAATATACATTTGAGCATAGAAATGAAAAAACTTTAGAAGGAAAATTCGACAAATTCTTTGACAATGCAACAAGATACTTCGAAAAATCAACAGATAAGCAACTTTATACATATAGAAATATTTTGGAATATATTGATGGCGAGTTAGTAATAACAAACCCAATAACAACACAAAACTTAAAAGAAATGAGAAACAACATGAGTGAAGCAGATGTAGAAGAATTTGATAAATTTATAGAGAAACACTGGGGCAAACAGCTAGAACAACAAGTTCAATACAGCTCTAGGGAAGAAGAAATAGAAGTTAAAAGCAAAATGAAAAAACAAAAAGAAAAAGTAACTAGCACAGTAGCAGCAACAGGAGCTAAAAAAACAACAAGAAAAAGAAAAACGCAGAATAAAGAATAAAACTTGTTTATGGAAAAGGAGGTGCTAACTTAAGTGAGTAATACAGTAATATATTACGTAATGGCTGGAACAGTAGTACTATTTGCCTTGATAATTGTTGTTTATCTTATATTACGAAAAAAGATGAAGAAATCTGAATATAGAAAAATACAAGAATTACAACAAGGAACAAAAGCCAACAAATATTCAAGCGACGTTATATTCCAGAGACTTTATCTAACTTACGTAAAAATACCATTTATCAGAAGATATGCACTAAAACTTAGAAGAAGACTAGAAATTATAAACATAGATGACGAATACAACACAAGGAAAGAAACTGCTAAGATTCTAACCAAAACACTTGCTATATTAGTACCAGTTGTATTAATAACAATAATTATTACACACTCAAACTATTTACTAATGTTCATTTTACTTATTTTTGAATTATTCATGATAGATACATTAATAGATGGTTCAGTGGATAAAATAGATAATAACTTGCTAAAAGAGCAGATAGACTTTTTCTCAGAAATACGTCATGCTTACCATGAATACAACATGGTAGAGGAAGCAATTTATCAAGTTTCACAAGATGATGAAAAAAGTGTATCTGCGCAAGGCGAAAAAATATATGAAATATTAATTTCAGATGATCCAGAAACAGAACTAGAAAAATATTATGATATTGCTCCAAACAGCTTTTTAAAGGAGTTCGCGGGAATATCATATTTAACAAAAGAATTTGGTGATAGAAAAGTAGATGGAGCATCGCTATACCTAAAAAACGTAAACAACATAACACAAGAAATGCAACTAGAAATATTAAAAAGGGACAAGTTAAACTATGTTTTCCAAAGCTTATCAGTAATTTCAATAGCACCGATTTTACTTTTAGAGCCTCTAAAAAATTGGTCAATACAAAACTTCTCATTTACATCTAGCTGGTACTTAGGAAAACCCGGCATGATAGTACAAATAATAATTTTAATACTTACTTTCGTATCTTACATTTTAGTAAGAAAACTAAAAGACAATGGAGCTACAACAGGGGCAACACAGAGGCCAGACAATCCTTGGCAAGCTAAATTATACAAAAACCCAATTATTAAAAGAATTGTAAACTTATTCATACCCAAAGAAGGAACAAAAGAATATAGAGTTACACAACAACGTTTGAAAGATTCAGCTTCGCCTCTGAAAATAGAGTGGCTTTATATAAATAGAATATTACTGGCAATAGTAGCATTTATAGTTTCAATATTCTTATTTATACAGCTTCACAGTGTCGCAGTAAATTATGTATACACAGAGCCGACAACAGACTATGACTTAATTGGACGGACTTTCTGAAGAAGATGAAGCCGAAGCCATGGAACTAACAGAAAAAGACAACGTCATTTTGGACATGTTTAAAGGTAACACCAGAGCTACAACGGATGAAATTAGATTCGCAGTCGAAAACTCTGGGCTATACGAAGACGAAGGCGATGGCGAAGATGAAGCCATAGATACTGCAACAGAAAGAATAGAAGGCAAATTAAAAATTATAAACAGCGAATATCTAAAATGGTTTGAAGTTTTGCTTGGATTTGTATTTGCATTAATAGCATATATGGCACCAATATGGATATTGATATTCCAAGTAAAAATGAGACAACTAGAGATGGAAGACGAAGTAATGCAATTCCAGACAATTATAATGATGCTTATGAAAATTGAAAGGGTAAACGTTGAAATGATCCTAGAATGGCTTGAAAGATATGCAAATATTTTCAAGGCTCCAATATCTAAGTGTGTTAACAACTATGAAGCAGGCGCTTGGGAAGCACTAGAAGCAATGAAAGAAGACGTAAGTTTTCAGCCATTTGTGCGTATAATAGAAAGCTTACAAGCAGCAGTTGAAAAAATACCAATCAGTGAGGCTTTTGATGAATTAGACTCAGAAAGAGAATACTACAGAGAAAGAAGAAAAGAATCAAACGACAGATTGATACAAAGAAAAGGAATGATTGGTAAAGTAATAGGATTTGCACCAATGGTCGTAATGTTTGTAGGATACTTAATAGTTCCTTTGGTATTCATTGGACTAACAAGTATGTCAAGTTCATTCGACTCAATGATGAGTATGCAATAAAATAAAAACTTAGAAAGGAGAGCAACTAATGGAAAATGCATCACAAGCTTTATTAATAGCAGGAGGAGTTTTAATTGCACTTTTAGTTATAGGCTTACTAGTATGGATGTTTACTAATTTATCTGGATTCCAGCAGCAAGAAGGTGTTCAGGTTACAAGTTCACAAATAGCCAAATTTAACAATGAATATGGGTCTTATGCCAAAGACGACTTGCGAGGTAGTGACTTATATACACTTCTAAACAAGGTGGCAGACTACAACCGAAGGCAATCAAGTGTGGGAACAGGCAATACAGATACAGGTGAAGATATAAATTATCAGCCAATGACAGTAAAATTTAATCTAGCTGGTAAGGCAAAACAATTTACTGTAGACAACGAAACACCAAGATTATTAACGAAAAATGAATATGTCCAAGATAAATCAACCACGAATACATTTGCAGAAACTATTTCAACTACAGTAACTGCTTTGGAGAATAAATATAGTAAAGATTCTTTAAATAAATTGGTAGATAATGTAACAAATATTTTTATAGATGATGATAGAGAAGCATTTCAAAATGCAGCAGTTGAAAGATTTAATAATTTATGTACAAAAGTACAAATAACAGACTTTAATCAAATTAAAGATGGAAGTAAAATAAGAGAAGAAGTCTATACGTACTATGAATATGTACAATTTAAGAGAGCACATTTTAAATGTGATAATGTAAGCTATAACACAAAAACTGGTAGAATTACTGAAATGGACTATAGTTTTACAGGTGATTTCGAATAAATAGGAGTAAATAAAATGGAAAATGCATCAAAAGCACTGATTATGGCGGCTGGAGTTTTAGTAGGTGTGCTTATACTTTCACTTGCAGTATACTTAATAGTAACTTTTGGATCAGAATCAGCACAGCTACATCAACAAGTTGCCGCAGATCAGTTAAATCAATTTAATAGCCAATATCTTAATTATGAAGGCTCTGACGCGACGATTTATGACGTAGTAACTGTGGCAAATATGGCGACTGAAAATAATATAAATCGTAATTTAGGTAATGCATCAAGAAATGATGATAGTACTTATTACATATCAGTTTCTTTGAATGGTGGATATTTGGAAGGAAATATAGAAGATATGAAAAAAAATTATGATTCTTATATAAATGACGATCTTGATGATATGGATACTTCAGCCAATAGAACCGTAGATGCACTACCTAAATATAGCTGTACAGTAAATATAAGTGACAAGACTAGTAGAGTTTATCAAGTGATTTTTACAAGACTATAAAGGAGTAATATGAAAAAGTTAGCAATATTTTTTTTAGTATTAGTAATTATAGTAGTAGCAATTGCGTATATGTATTTGAATTATAAATCTAATTATGATACAATACAAAGAGAAAATGTACAGTTTGAAAATTATTATAATAAAAATGTATATGGTGCTGATTTAGCTACAATTATAAATAGGGCAGTAGATAGCAATATAAAAAATAAAGTGCAAAAAGATAGCAGTGGCAATTATATTGAAAATGATACAAATTCAATAAAAATAGATATAAAAATGATAGACGATGACAATAAAATCTATAGTATGGAAACTTTATACAATGGCGGAATGGACAAGTTCGTAGAATACTATAGTGGCATAACATTTAAATGTACACAACTTACCTATCATGATAAAACCAAAAGAGTGAAATATATGTTATTTGAACAAATAACACAATAAAATTTTTAATATGTTATTAAGATTACCAAATTTTTGGTATAAAAATATATATGTAAGATTAAAAGGAGGAAATAATTATGGAAAATGCGTCAAAAGCATTAATTATCGCAGGTGCGATATTACTAGCAATTTTGATTATATCTTTAGGAATTATTATTTATCAACAGGCAGCAGGTGTTACAGATGACTCAAATATGGAGAAACTATCTAATCAAAACTTTAATTTACAATGGACTAATTATGAAGGAAATAGAGTAGCAGGTTCTACAGTAAATGCAATGTTACAATCTGTACTTGCAAACAATACTTCACAAGGTGATTCTACTTCAAGGAGAGTTCAGGTAACAATAGACGGCAATGAAGCAGTTGGTGCGAATGGTACGGCAATAACAAAAAGAGCAACGAATGGAGATATGTATACGGTTACATGTAAATATGGTAGTTCAGGCGCGAGTCAAGGACTTGTTACAGTCATTGAAGTAACAAAAAATTCATAAAAATGAAAGGAGCGTGATACTATGGAAAATGCAGCAGAAGCATTAAAAATGGCAGCAGCCGTACTAATATTTGTGTTGGCATTGTCTATATGTATCGCTTCTTTTAGTCAAGCCAGAGTGGCTTCACAGACATTGTTAGAAAGAACCGATAAGGATTATTATACTTCCTTTATGACAAGTGATTCTACTGAGAGAATAGTTGGACTTGAAACAATAATTCCAACAATATATAAGGCTTATTACGAAAATTATAAAGTTGTATTTAGGGATAGTAAAAATAGTGACGATGCTCAAAATCATTTGCCAGACGGATTATATAAGCAAAATGATGGTAATGGCAATATGCAACCTGTATATGAAATAGATTTAGAGGGACAAAATATGGGAACAAGAATAGAACTTTTTATTGCTGCGATATTGTATGGAAAATCATATTTTGATAGTAATAAATATGATGGAAAATCATATTATAGTGAAACAGAAGGTGAATATGGGGAAGATATATCTGGAGATTTGGAGACATTCGACAATGACTCTCCATTGTTTGACTTGCCAGAAAAAGGATTGTGTGATATAATAAAAGAGAATAGTTATACTTTTACAGAGTATATAGGAGAGTATTATCAGGATGAGGTTTCTAATGTTAATCCTGATGATTCTGGTTATAATCCTAGTTCTGAAGCAAGTGGAGCGAGTACTCCAGATGCAAATAAAGTAACAAAAAGAGTAATAACTTATGTATTTAATTAATAAGGAGGAATTAAAATGGGTGATACATTAATAACAATAATTGCAATACTCTTAGCGGCAGTTTTGATGTTTGTATTTCCATTAATGACAATGTCTGATAACACAGATGATATTTCACAATTATCTGTAGAATCAGCTACTACTGACTTTGTAGACGACGTTAGGACAACCGGAAGGTTAAATATGGATAAATATAGTGATTTTGTATCAACAATATCTGCAACAGGTAATACTTATGATATAGAAATGGAAGCTAAAATAATGGATGAAAATCCTGGTAAAAAAACAACACAGGCAATCTCATCAAAGATTGGTGAAGATGTATATTATTCAATGTATACTTCACAAATTTTAGATGCAATTAGACCTGCAAATTCAACATTAGCTTTAAAGGAGGGTGACATTTTTTCTGCAACAGTAAGAAACACAAACTTAACAATGTCACAACAATTAAAAAATTTCTTCTATAAAGTTACAGGCAATAATTCATATACTATAGCAGCAGAACATGCTGGTTTGGTTACAGCAAATGGAACAGCTAACTAAAGAAATAAATACATAAAATTTTAGCTTGTAATATTTTTTACAAGCTATTGTTTATATGGGAAAGGTTTATTATATTTATGAAGATACAAAGTTTGGCAGTAATATTCATTATAATTGTATTACCAATATCAATGGTATTAACAACATTTGTGCAAAGTCAAGTTCAAACAATACAGTTACAAATTTCTTATGATACTAAACTTGATAATGCAACTTATGATGCTTTAAAAGCATTCCAATTGAATACAATAAATAGTGGTACGTCTGATGAAACAAACTCAAAACTGCGTGATATAGAGGCATCTGTTAATGCATTCTTCACTTCTATTGCAAGTCATTTCAACATTACTGGATATACCCAAGAAGATTTGCAGAATTATGTACCAGCATTAGTATACACAATGTATGATGGATATTATATTTATTCGAAGAATACGAATACATTGACAGATAAGGACTATGCACCTGGAACGACATATCAAGATGGCGAGCAAATATATAGCTTAAAACCTTATGTTCCATATAGTTGTAGATATAAAAGAGGTAATATTGATGTTGTTATAAATTATTCCTTAGATAATTATATTACTGTTCAAGGAATTGCTGAAGATGGAACCGCAATAAATTTAAGTGGATATGTTATGACTCCTGAAAACATCACTGATGTTAATAAAAGTGGATATTTTTATAATTCTGTAAGATATAAAGGAATACAGATTAGTGGAGAGAATATATTACAGGAATATATTGGTGCTGGTGGAGATGCAGACTTATATTATTTTATTAAAGTAAATGGGGCAAAATATTATAAGAAGGATCCCAACTCAACAAGCTGGTCGACATTCGTAAATAAAGACCAATATGGTAGCCAATCACCGTACCAAGTTACAGATACAGACTACAGTGCGCCGGAGTATTTTGCTAGGTCTAAAGAGTTTATGGAGCAATTGCAGTACTATGGAATACTTGACTTAAAAGAAGGTGATGCTTGTGACGCTTCAGGTACTGTAAAATTAGTTGATGCTCAGAATGGAACTGATTGGGATTCTGATTTGACTTTTGATTCAAATATGGGAATTTTTGAGCGAAATGCAAATGATACTGATGGAACTTTAGAAAATACTAATTCAAATTTTAATCAACACAGATTAAAAATAATTAGATATTCAATAGAAAAAAATTTATCTGCAGCAATTGCAAATTATAATAATTATGATGATGGCATGACATACTATTTCAGAATGCCAAAATTACAAGAAGATGAATGGGATAAAATATTAAACCATATATCTATAATAAGTTTTATGCAAGGATTGCCAATTGGTGGGAAGATATATAATGGATATTCAATTATAACAAATACAAAAAATAAGGAACTTGTAACAGAAGACTCTATATATATTATAGGTGGCAATGATACTGTAGATAATTTAGCTAATGTAGCTAATACTAATACTGCAAGATTTTATAATGTGCGTAGCAAAGACTTTATAAGTGATACTAATTATGTTACTCCAGCTTTAGGAGTTCTAAATATAGATTTCGAGCCAATAACGCAAGTTCTTGCAGGAGGAACGCAAGAGACCTTCTTTAGGAGACCACAGCTTGCAGACTATGGTAGTGTAGTAACTCAAACAAATTTAGATTACGATGAAACAGAAGATATATATCAATATCTGGATAGGGTAATTGATGATTATGGAGAAAAAGGAAGGAATCTGGCGAGAGTTTACTATACTGCGCTTGGACGCGAGAGGCAGTCTATGAACAGAACTGTACCAGCAGCAAGTTCAGCACGAGAAAGTGCAGAAGCAGCGGCTAGCGCAGGTACAGGCGGCGGATAGTTTGACATAATGTAAAATAACAGGCTGGGAAGTTGCTAAAAGCAAAAAACGACTAATAAACTAAACTGAATAAAACAAAATAAAATGAGAATACTAATAAAAGCAATATGCATTTAATCTTGAGCGAAAGGAAAGATTAAAATGAAAAAAATTTTTACAAGGCTTTTATTAGTATTTTTTTTAATTGTAGTGTACATGTACGTTTTAGTAATTAGCAATCTTCCAGATGAGTTAATAGTATTTCAAGGCGAAAATATATCAATAAAGACATTACTTGGGCTCAGCGTTCAGCAAGGAGACACGGTTGAAGCATCTTCAAATAATGGGCAAACTTCAATAACGGCAAATCCGGGGAAAACCTCAGTAAAAGTAAGTTTATTTGATAAATTCCTAATAAAAAACGTCAATGTAGATGTATTACCAAAAACCAAAGTTATTCCAGTTGGCACCATTGCAGGTGTAAAGCTATACACAAGTGGAGTGCTGGTTGTAGGCATGTCAGAAATCGAAGGCATGGACAACCAAAAATACAAACCGTATGAAAACACGGGAATAAACGAGGGCGACCGCATCATCAAAATTAACGAGATGCCCATCTCCACAACAGAAGAACTTATTCAAAGCGTAAACAGTTCAAATGGGCAAAGTATAGAAATAGAGTATGTTCACGAAGACGAAACAAAAGAATGTAGTATTACACCAACCCAAACAGCGCAAAACGAGTACAAACTTGGCTTATGGGTAAGAGACAGCGCTGCCGGTGTCGGCACAGTAACATTTTACGACCCACAAACAAAAAGCTTTGGCGCACTAGGCCACGGTATCACAGACATCGACACAGAGCAACTAATCAACATTGCCTCTGGCGAATTTGTCACAACACGAATCCTAAACATCACCAAAGGCGAAGAGCGGTAATCCAGGGCGCATCCAAGGCACCATAGAAAACCAAACAAAAATTGGCACAATATCCAAAAACAGTAAATTTGGTATCTATGGCAAAGTAGACAATCTCGCAAGCCTAAACATCGATGCTTCAAAAGAAATGGAAGTAGCCTACAGAGACGAAATCCAAGAAGGCAAAGCAACCATCTTGTGCAACCTAGATAACCAAAAAGTGCAAGAATACGAAATAGAAATAGAAAAAATATTCAAAGAAAACAACTATGACAACAAAAGCATGCTCATAAAAGTAACAGACCAACGCTTGCTCGAAAAAACAGGCGGAATAATTCAAGGAATGTCCGGCTCTCCAATCATACAAAACGGCAAATTCGTAGGCGCCGTAACACACGTTCTCGTAAACAACCCCCAAGAAGGCTACGGCGTCTTCGGCGACATCATGTTAAAACAAAGCCGCGAAACAACGTAAAAATTTGAAGATGTTTTTGGTGTTTTTTTCCTCCGTCCCCAAAAACACCCCAAAAACATCTTTTTAGTCTACTAGCATTGGGCCGATTTCGGTAACGGTGCCAGCACCTAAAGTCATAACGATGTCGTTGTCTTGGACATGGCTTTTTACGTAGGCAACACATTCGTTGAAATCTGGTATATATTTGGCGTCATGACCAAGGGATTTTATTTTTTCAACCAAGTCTTGAGAAGATATATTATATGTATTTGTTTCTCTAGCTGCGTAAATGTCCAAAATTATAATGTTATCGAAATTTATAAGTGCTTTGGCAAAGTCGTCAAGTAGGTTTTTTGTTCGGCTGTATGTATGTGGTTGAAAAATTACCCAAGATTTATTATATTTTTTGTTCATAAGTGATTTTGCAGTTGCAACAATTTCGGTAGGGTGGTGGCCATAGTCATCGTAAACGCTGGCCTTATTAGCAATTTTGCCCTTAAATTCAAATCTTCTGTGTGCTCCAGTGAATTTTAAAAGAGCTGATTTGATAGATGCTTTATCAATTCCGTAGTATGTGCAAAGTGCAATGCAAGCTAAAGAGTTTGAAACATTGTGCTTACCAGGAACAGAAAGCTTAATTGTTTCAAAAAATTCTCCATTATGATAAACGTCAAACTTTGCAAAACCATCGTTGTCGAATTCAATATTTTTAGCATAAAAATTTGCTTTATCATTATCAACACTGTAAGTTATGGCTTGAGCCTTTGTATATTGAATTAAGTCTAAGCAATTTGGGTCGTCAGCATCTGTAACCAAAACGCCATCATCTGGTAATAATTTTACATACTTTATAAATGCATTTTTAACATTTTCAAAAGTCTTAAAATAGTCAAGATGATCATTGTCAATATTTAAAATTACTTCAGCTTTAGGGCTAAATTTTAAAAAGCTTTCAACATATTCACAGGCCTCAATAATAAAATGCTCGCTATTGCCAACTAGATAATTTCCACCTATTTGCTTTAAAACTGCACCAACTTGAATGCTTGGGTCTTTTAAAGCTTCTATAAAACAAAGAGAAATCATAGAAGTTGTAGTTGTTTTTCCATGAGTACCTGAAATACAGATGGTATCTTTGAAACATCTAGTGATTTCGCCTAAAAAATTAGCCCTCTCAATTGTAGGAATATTGTTTTTCCTAGCCTCAACTAGCTCAGGGTCGTCTTGTTTAATTGCTGCAGAATAAACGACTACATCGGCTTTTCTTACAGCATCCAAATCATGGCCAATTGTAACAGGAATTCCCATTTTATTTAATTTATCAGTATTTTCAGAACGGGACCAGTCAGAGCCAGTTACATGAAAGCCCCAATTTTTTAAAATTGCAGCAATACCGCTCATGCTAACTCCACCAATACCTATCATCTGTATATTTTTATATTTTTTTAAACTTTCAATATTTGGCATTTTTTACACTCCTTTAATAACAAAGTAAATTATATAATTATATGGTTAAAATTTCAATACTTTTGCGAAAAATTATCGAAGTTATAGTATGTTATATTTTATTATAAAAAAACATAAATGTTACTTGAAGAAAATTTCTCAAATTTTTGTAAAAAAAAGAAGGAAAAAATACATTTATGCAGAATAGTATAAATGTACATAAAAATGTACAAATATTATTTAAAACTTAAGGAAGGAAGGTGCATTAAAAATGCAAATCACAGATGTACGTTTAAGAAAAGTAAATTCAGAGAACAGAATGAAAGCTGTTGCTTCTGTAACATTCGATAACGAGTTCGCAGTACATGACATCAAAGTTATCGAAAGCCAAAATGGATTATTCATAGCTATGCCAAGTAGAAAAACTCCAAACGGAGAATTTAAAGATATAGCTCATCCAATCAATGCTGAAACTAGAGAGAAAATTCAAAAAGCTATTTTAGAAGCTTATGAAGCTCCAGAAAACAACACAGAAGGAGCTGAAAAAACAGAAACAGAAGGTTCAGCAGAATAATTATAGATTGATAAAAATATAATTTTTCACAACATTAAACAAAAGGGCACTTTATTAAAGGTGTCCTTTTGTATTTTTTGCTAATACTCTTGAAAAAAAGTCAGAAACAATGTAAAATATATAAGCGAGGAATGTGATAAAAATGGAATTATATTTAATTGCAGGTTTGGGAAATCCTGAAAGTGATTATAGCAAAACCAGGCACAATATGGGATTCAATACAATTAACAAATTAGCAGAAAGCTATAACATACAAGTAAATAAAAATAAATTTGAAGGCTTGTACGGTATAGGAGAAATAGAAAACAAAAAAGTTATGCTACTAAAGCCTCAAACATATATGAACTTAAGTGGTCAAAGCATAAAAGAAGCAGTTGATTTCTACAAAATAAACTTAGAAAATTTAATAGTAATATATGACGACATGGATGTAGAAATGGGAAAAATAAAGGTTAGAAAAGCAGGTGGGCCAGGAAGCCATAATGGTATGAAGTCAGTTGTAGCAGAACTAAAAAGTAAACAATTTAAGCGCATAAGAGTTGGAATTGGCAAGCCAATTGACAAATCAATGTTAATAGAATATGTTATTGGAGCAATTCCGGAAGATGAAGTTCCTAAGCTAGATCAAGGTACAACCCTTGCAAAAGAGGCAGTTGTGGAAATATTGAAAAATGGAATTGATATTGCAATGAACAAATTTAATTAGACATTCATTTTAGATAGGAGAGTTGAAATGACAGAACTTTTTATACAAGAACAAGGAGTAAAAAAGGAAATAGCATTATTAGAAAATGGAAGATTAATAGAATATTATGAGGAAAATACTGTAGATGATAATTCTCAAATAAGAAAAGAAGGAAATATATATATAGGCATAATAAGAAATGTGTTAAAAGGCATGCAAGCTGCTTTTGTTGACATTGGCACAGAAAAAAATGCATTTATACATTTAAAAGATTTGCTTCCAAAGGTTGATGAAACAAAACAACAATTGCCACAAGATCTTGATATATCTCAACTAGTAAAGCCAGGTGATAAAATTTTGGTTCAGGTAAAAAAAGACAGCAATGAAAAAAAGGGGGCAAGAGTTTCTACTCATATTAATTTACCAAGCAAATATATTGCATTAATGCCAAATACAGATATCATCACTGTTTCACAAAAAATTGAAGATGAAAAAGAACGTGAAAGACTAAAAAAATTGGCAAAAGAGCATCTATCAGAAGAAAATGGCGTAATTGTAAGAACTTCTGCAGAAAACAAAACTCAAGAAGTAATAGATGATATTGCCAAAACTGAGGCTAAGTGGAATTCTATTCTTGAAACTAGTGTAGACCCTGATAAAGATGAATCTCAACTATTATATAAAAGTGAAGATATTGTAGAAAAAATATTAATAGACTTAGTTGAAAAAGATTTGGAAAGAATAGTTGTAAATACTAAAAAACTATATGATGAGATGGTTAAAGTTTTAAAAAGTGATAAACAATATTCTAAAATAAAATTAGAACTAATGGAAAAAGATAATATTTTTGATACTTACGATATAGAAAAACAAATACAAAAATCATTAAATCGTAAAATTTGGCTAAGATGTGGTGGATTTATTACTATCGATAAAACAGAGGCCTTAACCGCAATAGATGTAAACACTGGCAAATATACAGGTGTTAAAGATGCAGAAAAAACAATTTTTAGAGTTAACAAAGAGGCTACTATTGAAATTGCAAAACAACTTAGGTTAAGAGACATAGGTGGAGTTATAATAATTGATTATATTGACATGGCAGATGAAGAAGATAAAAACAAAATAGAAAATTTGTTAAAAGAAGAATTGAAAAAAGACAGAACAAAAACTCAAGTAGAAGGCTGGACAAAGCTAGATTTAATGGAATTAACTAGAAAACATATATGGGACTTTAGAACTAAAAGCTTTGAAAATGCTAAGAAAGAAAAAATATAGTAATGGAAGGGAAAGTAAATGAACGTAGGGTTTGTATCTTTAGGATGTAGCAAAAATTTAATAGACACAGAAGCAACAATTGGTCTTTTTAAAAAGCACAACTTTAAAATAGTAAATTCTCCAGAAAATGCAGATATATTAGTAATTAACACTTGTGGATTTATAGAGTCAGCTAAGGAAGAAGCAATAAATACTATTTTAGAAATGGCAGAATATAAAAAACAAAAATGTAAATATCTTATTGTAATGGGATGTCTAGTACAAAGATATTATGAAGAATTAAAAAAAGCATTGCCAGAAGTAGACTTATTTATTAAAATAGATCAATATGGAGATTTATGGAAAATTATATCTGGATTAGAAAACAATGCAAAAGAAGCTATAGAAAGTGACACTAAGGTTGCAGCACAGAACAAAAGTTACAAATCTAAAATTCCAAAAATTCCAATGCTTACTCAAGAAGAATTTATGAACAGAGTTGTAACTACAAATAAAAATTATGCCTACTTAAAAATAGCAGAGGGTTGTAGCAACATGTGTACATATTGTGCCATTCCATATATTCGAGGCTTATATGTAAGTAGAAAAATGGAAGATATATTAGAAGAAGCAAAAATGCTAGTTGACAATGGCGCCAAAGAAATTATTTTAATTGCTCAAGATACGAGTAAATATGGAATTGACTTATATGGAAAGCCATTACTTCCAGAGCTTTTGCAAAAAATTAGTCAAATAAAAGGCATAAAATGGATACGTTTCTTATACTCTTATCCAGAAGGAATTTCAGATAGTCTGCTAGCTGAAGTAAAAAACAATCCTAAAATTGCCAAATACTTTGATATTCCAATACAACATATTTCAGATAGAATTTTAAAGAAAATGAACAGAAAAATTACTAAAAATGAAATAATAGGCCTAATGAAAAAAATTAGAAATCAAATACCAGATGTAGTTTTAAGGACTACATTAATGGTAGGCTTCCCAGGTGAGACAGAGGAAGATTTCTCAGAATTATTAGAATTTGTGAAACAAGCAAAATTTGACAAACTAGGGGCATTCATGTATTCAAAAGAAGATGGAACTCCAGCAGCCTCTATGCCAAACCAAGTTCATGGTAATACAAAAAAATCAAGATACAATCGTGTAATGCGTGTTCAGCAAGAAATCTCACGAGAAAACTTAAAAAAGAGGCTTGGTAAAATATTTGATGTCATTATTGAAGATATTTCTTTTGATGGCAAATATTATATTGGAAGAACCATAGAAAGTGTTCCAGATATTGATGGTGTAGTATATATTAAAAACAATGCAGATGGTGGAAAGGCACGAGTAAATACTTTTACCAAGTGCAAAATTGTAGGCATAGAAGACTACGACTTAATAGCAGAAGAAATAAAAAAATAAAGCTTTGGGAAGGAATGATTAAAAATGGCTGAAATAATTGGCAGAACTCAAGATGGTCACATTTTAACAGTTAGAAATGAAGATGGAGACGGCAGACTTGTTTATTATCTTGACAATATAGAAATAGGCGGTTATAGTCCAAAAGTGACTTCTGAAAAGATAATTTTTAGAAATGGAATTTTTCAAGAAACAGGAAATTTGGATGAGTACAATAAAAAACTTTTGCCAGAAGAAGTCAAAGCTGAAATAGAAAAAATGCTAGAAAATATTGATATCAAGCAATTACAGCAGACTCCTAAAGATTTCGACAAAAAAGAAATAAAAAAAATGGAAAAGACTTTAACACCTAATTCAAAAATCAAAAGAGTAGCTTTGCTAAAAGACATAAATATTGAGCAAGAATTGCCAGCACAGCAAATGGCTACAACTATGAAAACAGTAGGCCAACTATTTGCAAGCTCAGGTAAAATGCCCAAAACAGAAAAAGGCGATTTCATAAAAAGCATTGGCGTTGTCGAAGCTGATGAATTAAGTAAATTCACTGATGAAAGAGGAAATAAGTTAAACAAGGGAACTACAAGATATGCACTTGTAGCCATAACTAATAATGGAAAAGTAATGCCAATACCACTCGAGCAAGATTACCTAGAGGGAAATGACCCCAGAGAAGAAACTAATACAGTAATGCAAAACGAGCAAGTGCGCTCTAACACTGTATTGTCAAGATTTATATTAAATGGAAATAGCACAATTTCGATTGACAACGGAAAATATGGCGAAATCGAAGTATATTATTCACAAGACAAAACACGTGGTGTAAACGGGGTAGAAGGCAACAAAAATCAAGACATACAATTACCTACAACGAACGTGTGGGAAGCGGACATCGATGAAAGAAAACAACTCGCTCCGGACTGGAAAACTTCTCAAGGAATCTATCGCGCAGATAATGCAGAGCAAGAAATAAACTCGCACATAGAAGAAAGCGAATCGCTAGAAGAATTAAGGCCAGAAGACTTCGATGGGGATGCTGCGACATATTCACACACTCACATTGAAAATGACGAAAAACTTGAAGAAAATACAGAAAACGAATCAGACAGAGCAGGCGATAACATCATAGTAGATGACCAATATCTATCTAAACTTGCAAGAGAACTATTAGACCAAAACGAAGATATCGCCAATATCTTTAACATGGAAGACGTAAAAAAAGAAATAAACAAAGAAATAGAGCAAAATGCCGGAAAATCAAAAGAAGAAATCTTACAAATCGCTACAGCTGAATTATCACATCAAGCTGATAGAGAGCATGGTGCTCCAGAACGATATGGAAGGGAATGAGAAACATGTCAGTACTTGCACTAATAATCTATATATTAATATTTATAATATTTGCACTAGTGGTTTATGCCGTAATGCAAATAAAATTAGCAGGCATGCGAGTAAAAGACTTTTGGTCATTCATCGAAGCTAACCAGATGCTAGACAAACTCTATAAATTTGCCAAACAATACGAAAATATGTCTCCACAGGAGCAAGTAATCTACCTATCAGAAGCGGAAAAAATCTTCAAAGCCTTTGATAAAGTCCCAGATGCACTCTGGGACGAAGAATACGACAAATATAAAGAAGTTTTATCCAAATACCAGGACATACGTATGATGCGCTGGAGTGAAAACAAATAAGATGTTTTTGGGTGTTTTTGGGGACGGAGGAAAAAAACATCTTGAACTTTGTTTTTGAGGCCGTATCTTAAATTCAAATGTTAACGTTAAGTAGACTTAGAACTAAGTAAGCATGCCTAAAGCTTTTTCTGCTAAATAAGTCAGTTTTTAATATATCAATACTTTCAGATATAGCACAATATTTATCAACAAAAGTTAAAATCAAACCTTCTAAAGAATTAGGTAAAGCAACAGTTACTGGCCACATGTGCTTTATAATCATATCCTTTTCTTTATCATTTAAATTAAAGAGTTTGCAAGCATTTTCGCAGGCGATTTTGCCATGTGTGAATGCATGTAAACCTTTTCGGTCAGGTTGCTTTTTTCTCCAATCATAAAGAAAAAAATCATGAAGCATACCAGCACGTGCAGCTGATTTATAATCTAAATTAAGTCTTTTACAAATCAAATAGCAATAATAAGAAACAACATAACAATGATCAAAACAGGTAGTATCATAATGTTGCATAAAATTTTTCATTTTTTGAACAGTTTTATTTGAAATTATATCTCTAATAATTTCCTGAAAATCAGAATCATCATCTATCAATTTTTTTATATATGTATTCATTTGTAACTCCATTCTAAAGTGAATAAGTTTCACTTTTTAAAATTTACTAGCCTCTCACTTAATTATATCATAATATTTAAAATACTACAATGGGGGACTTCTTAAACTCGCATGCTTAAGAAAAAAATAAGAAATGAACTTTAAGGAACGTCCCTAAAGTTCAATTAGTTTCTCTAAAATTTGGACTGCATTGGTGGCAGCGCCTTTGCGCAAGTTGTCTGCAACGACCCAAAGGTTCAAACCGTTGGAAATGCTAAAGTCTTTTCGAATTCTGCCAACGAAAACTTCATCATTTCCATTGGCCTTGCTGGCAAGAGGATAGACAAGCTTTTCAGGGTCATCACAAACTATGATGCCAGGGGAATTTTCTAGCAGGATTTTTACGTCATATAAATCAAATTCCTTTTCTAGCTCAACATTTATGGATTCACTGTGGCAGTTTAGTACAGGAACGCGTACGCAAGTTGCAGTAATTGGTAAATCAGGAGAATGTAATATTTTGCGAGTTTCGTATATCATTTTAAATTCTTCTTTTGTATAGTTGTTGTTTAAAAAGACATCTATTTGTGGCAAACAGTTATTGTAAATTGGATAAGGAAATTTTTTTAGAGTTTCTCCAGAAGCTTTAGTTTCTAAGTCTTCTATGCCAAGGCGACCAGCGCCAGAAACAGCTTGATATGTAGAATAGACAATCCTTTTTATTTTATATTTGTCGTTTAATGGCTTTAATGGCAATACTGCTTGAATAGTTGAACAATTTGGATTGCTTATAATTCCAGAGTTTTTGAAGATATCTTCAGGATTTACTTCTGGCACGACTAATGGAACATCTGCATCTAGCCTGAAGACACTACTATTATCAATAACAGTACAGCCATGGCTTACAGCAATAGGCGCAAAAGTCTCAGAAACGAAGCTACCTGCACAAAAAATGGCAAAATCAAAATGTGAGTCAAAAGAATTTTTATCTAGTTTACGTACAATGAAATCTTGGTTTAAAAAACGTATCTTTTTGCCGGCAGAATTTTCAGAAGCAAAAAGGTTATAATAAATATGAGAAAAATTTTTCTTTTCCAAAACTTTTAAAACAGTTCTTCCAACTAATCCGGTTGCACCTATAATAGCAACTTTGTATTTAGTTTGCATTTTATACCTCCA
>CALXJQ010000011.1 GCA_944388665.1 uncultured Clostridia bacterium | reverse complement strand
TTTGTAAATGCTGTATCGTTGCTTTTAAATTCTTTAATAAACTCTTTTATTTCTTGGATACTACCTTCTATTTTCATTTTTCTCACCTCTTTATGTTTGCTTTTGTTTTAAACGTTTTGTTGAATTTATTGCTAAAAAAATATCTGCTATTTCACATTCATATAATTTAGCCATTTTTTCTTTTAAGCTATCACTAGGATTTCTTTCCCCGTTTTCTAACATTGATAAGTATTCTTTCCTTATTCCAAGTATCTTCGCTGTTTGATCTTGTGTAAGATTTCTTTTAACTCTTAATTCTTGTAACGGCTTTTTCATTTTGCACCTCCTTAACGTTTTGTTTAATGTATTATATTAAACATTACGTTGAATGTCAATACTTTTTTTATTTTTTTTCTACGTTTTGTTTAAAAGTCTTGACACTCTAAGGAAAAAACTTTACAATTTGTTTACAAGTTAAACAATTTGTATTATAATAAAGGTATATTATGTAAAGGAAGGTTATAATGAATAGGTTAAGAGAATTGAGAATAGAAAAAAATGAAAGTTTAGAAACTGTTGCAAAATATCTTAATGTAACAATTCAAACTGTATCTAATTATGAAACAGGAAAAAGAGAGATGAATCCAGATACATTGTTAAAATTATCAGAATATTACAATGTGTCTATTGATTATCTATTAGGAAAATCTAATATAAGAAATCCAGAACAGATTGGCGACGTTCGCTTTGCATATCATAAAGAAAGCGAAGGTATTACAGGTGAAGAAATAAAAGATGCTTTGAACTTTTATAAAGAAATGAAGAAAAAAATAGGAGGAGGAAATAAAAAATGAAATTAATTAATATTGATGCCAAATTAATAAAAAAATATTATGATGAAGGAAAAACAGTTTTATATGTAAAGCTTATACCTTATAAAAATAGCACTTGTATAAAAGCTTATGACGAGGAAAGCAATCCAATTGGAGATATAGAAGAAAGTGAAGTTGAAAACTATTTAAATAAAGATACCGCTGTCTTATTTATTAATCAGGAATTTAATGATGATACAGGTTTAATAGAATTTAAAGTTGGTACAATTATTTAATAGGAGATTCAAATGATGGAATTAAATAAATTATATGATATTGCAGAACGAGAAAATATAAATATAATTAACTTTCAAATGAAAAATAAAGCAATCACAGGTAATTATAAAGGTAAATCTATGATAGGTTTAAATTATTCTAAAATAGATACATCTAAAGAGGAAAAATGCTTGTTGTCTGAAGAATTAGGACATTACTACTATTCTTCTTATTATACTTTAATGTCTGACCAAGATTTTATTGATAAACAAGAATATCGTGCTAAAAAGTGGAGCTACTATGTATTAATTCCTTACGAGAAACTAAAATCAGCCATTTTAAAGCGGATTTGATACAGTTTATAGTTTATCTGATTATTTTGATGTTACGGAAGATTATATGCAAAATTGTATTGAATTTTATAAAGAAAAATATGGAGAGGAGATGTTTTATTATGAAATGTAAAAAATGTGGAAAAGAATGTATGGAAAATGAATTAGTAAATGGATTTTGTAAAGAATGCATTGATAAATACGGAGAAAACTCTGAAGAATTAAGAGATGTAGAAAATAGAATAGCAAGAATAATTAAAATATTAGTAGGTATAATTATTGTCCTTGGTATTATATGTATGATTATCAGTTTTTCTTATGACATAATCTATACAGTGATTATTATCTTATCTACTTTTATATCTGCTTTATTACTTAGAGCTATAGCAGAAATTATACAATTATTAGAAGATATAAAAAATAAATAGATAATGTATCCCTCGCCAAAGTTTTACATTATCTATTGCACCACACTACTTGTATAAGCAGTTTTTATAATTATAATATAAAAAACTTCCTTATACAAGTACCAAAAATTTGTTTAAGGAGGTATTTTTATGTCTAAAAGAGGTAATGGAGAAGGAACAATATTCTACTCAGAAAAATTAGGTAGATGGGTTGGACAATTTACAGCAGGAAGGAAAGAGAATGGAAAATTAAATCGTAAATCTGTATATGGTAAGACTAGAAAAGAAGTAAAAGAAAAAATGACTAAGGCTTTAGCAGAAGTGCAAACTAATACTTTTATTGAAAAAAATGATATAACCGTGTATGAATTAGGAAAAGAAATATTGGATTTTAAGTATGCTACAAATGCAATAAAAGGAACATCTTATAACACGATTAATTATCCTTTGTCGAAAATAAAAAATAGTGATTTAGGAAATATGGAAATACAAAAAGTAACAAGACAAAATATTCAAACATTTTTAAGCACTATTACTAATCTTTCTAATTCTTACATAGAGAAAATAATTATACAGCTAAATGCAATTTTTAATGAAGCTATTAATAGAGATTATATATTTAAGTCTCCAATGAGGAACATAGTAAAACCATTATCAAAAAAAGTAACTAGAAAAGTAGATGCTTTCACTATAGATGAGCAAAAAGCGTTGTTGGAAAAATTTAAGATTGATAAATATGGAGATTTATATACTATAGCAATGTTCTCTGGCATGAGAATAGGAGAAATACTTGCATTGACTCCAAAAGATATAGATTTAGAAAATAATATAATACATATAACGAAGACAGTTTCTAAATCTAAAGATAAAAAAAATATAATTGGGAAAACTCCTAAAACTTCTACATCTTATAGAGATATTCCAATAACTCCACTCTTTAGAAAAAATATAGAAAATTCTTTACACAAGATGATTAAAAATCCAAATAATTTAATTTTTTGCACCATTAAATCAACTATTTTGAGCTCTGCTAATATTAATTGTTTCTTTAAGCGTTTATGCAATAAAAAGCCTAAACTTACAGATAGAAATGTAAACTTACACATGCTTAGGCATACATACGCAACGCGATGTATAGAAAGTGGAATGCCTGCAGAAGTATTACAAAAATTGTTAGGACATAAAAATATAACGACAACAATAAATACTTATACAACAATTTTTGATAAATATAAAACAGATGAAGTAATAAGAAGTACAAAAAATATTGCATTAAATTTAGGAATAAAAATCTAGTTGCATTAAAATTGCATTAATTCTAAGCATCTACAGTGATATAAAATAGCTGTAACCTATGATATGGAAGAGTTACAGCTATTGACATTTTCATTCCTAGTTTTGTGTATATGGTAAAATAGCTATATGTCTTGCTCTTTTTACTGCAGTTGTGATATCCCTTTGATGTTTTGCGCAAGCTCCTGTTGTTCTTCTTGGTAATATTTTACCTTTATCATTTACGAATTTTTTTAATTGGTCAGCATTTTTATAATCTAATACAAAGTTTTTATCGCTGCACAAAATACATACTTTTTTTCTTTGTTTTCTGAATCTTGGATTGTAGTCCTCATCATAGTTTTTGTTATTATTTCTTTTATTTTGTTTTTTGTCTGACATTATTTTCCCCTCCTTTGACTTAAACTAACTAGCTAAAATGGTAAATCATCGCTTGAAGATGAAACTTCGAAGTCTGAGCCCATACTTCCAGGTGCTGTATTTCCAAATGTGTTTTCGAATGCTGTTGTATTTTCTGATGTTGTGTCTCTTTTGCTATCTGCAAAATATGCTTCTTCTGCAATAACTTCTGTTACATAGTGTTTTGTACCTTGATCATCATCCCAAGTTCTTGTTTGTAATCTACCTACAATTGCTACTTGTTGACCTTTCTTAAAGTATTTGCTACAAAATTCTCCCAATTTACTCCAAGCAACTATGTTTATAAAGTCTGCCTGCCTTTCTTCGCCTTGCCTTACAAATCTTCTGTTAACTGCTAGGCTAAAAGAGGCTACTAATGTGTTGCTTGTTTGAGTATATCTAACTTCTGGATCTCTAGTTAATCTTCCTAATAATATTACTTTGTTCATTTTTATCACCTTTCTTTATTACTTTAAATAAAGGCCCTTTTCTTTATTTAATTTTTTTTAATTCATTTGTTTGCCTATTTTATGACTATAAAACTTTAGTCTTTTTTTACAACGATGAATTTCATTATTTCATCTGTAATTCTGTAAACTCTTTCAAGTTCTTTTATAGAATCTGGTTTTGCTTCAAAGTTGAATAGTAGGTATATGCCTTCTTTACATTTTTGGATGTCATAAGCAAGCCTTTTTTTGCCCATGTTTTCAACTGATTCTACTTTTCCATTTTCATTTATTAACCCTGTAAATTTTTCCTCTAAAGCTTTTAAACCTGCTTCATCAGTATTTGGATTAACAATGATAACACTTTCGTATTTATTCATTATTTTCACCTCCCTATGGATTATAACCTGCATTTTCTGCAAGTAGAGACTTGGAAAATATTTTTCTCAAGCAGTACCTATTTTATCATATATTTTTCCATTTTGCAAGGGTATTTGGGTATATTATGTTTTGAATTTTCATTTCATTTACTTTTTTCTGCAATTCCATAATAGGTATAGGAAGTATTGATATAATGCCTACTATTAACCATTGCGTATTATTTAACGGAACTAAATCAAATATATTTGCAAATGTTGGAATTATTACTACTATAGTTTGTATTAATACTCCTAAAATAAAGCTTCCAATTAAAAATTTGTTTTCTAAAATTCCCACTTTAAATATTGATTTTTCGCTTTTTATGTTGAAGCTGTGAACAAGTTCTAATACTCCCAAAGCAACAAATGCCATTGTTCTTCCTACTTCTAGGCCATAAAATTTATTGCCAATACTAAATGCAACTAATGTAAGCATTCCAATCATTATTCCCTCTACAATAATCTTATTCCATAGTCCATTTGCAAATATTCCTCTTTTGCTGCTTTCTGGTTTTCTGTTCATTATATCTTTTTCTGGCCTTTCTAAACCTATTGCTATTGCTGGCAATGAGTCTGTTACTAAGTTAATCCACAAAAGTTGTATTGCAAGTAATGGAGACTTCATTCCTAATACTAATCCCATAAAAATTGTTACAATTTCTCCAATATTAGTAGCAATTAAAAAATGCACTGCTTTTCTAATATTATCATAAATTGTTCGTCCCTGTTTTACTGCTTCAACTATTGTTACAAAGTTATCGTCAGTTAAAATCATATCTGCAGCATTTTTAGCAACATCTGTTCCATTTTTGCCCATAGCAATGCCAATGTCTGCCTTTTTTAGCGCAGGGCTATCATTTACGCCATCTCCTGTCATGGCAACTACAGCTCCTGTTTTTTGCCAAGCTTCTACTATCCTTACTTTATGCTCTGGAGTAACCCTTGCAAATACTGCATAATCTTTAATATCCCTTTCTAGTTTGCTTTGGGGTATTTTGTCTAATTCTTGACCCGTTATTGCCTTGTCTTCTGGTCCTAAAATATTTAATTCTTTAGCAATAGCTTTTGCAGTTGCTATATGATCTCCTGTAATCATAACGGTTTTTATGCCTGCTTTTTTGCATGTTTTTACTGCTTCTTTTACTCCCTCTCTAGGAGGATCTATCATCCCTATTAAGCCTACAAAGTTTAAGTCTTTTTCAATATTTTGTGTATTTATATTTTTAGGAAGACTGTCTACGTCTCTATATGCAACTGCTATTACTCTTAATGCCCTTTCTGCCATATTCAAATTTTCTCGTTGTATTTTCATTTTCTCGCTTAAATTAATTTTACATACATTTGTTAAAATTTCTGGTGCCCCTTTTGTTATTATTCTGTATCCATTAGTTATTTTGTGAATAGTTGTCATCATCTTTCTATTTGAATCAAATGGAATTTCACTTATTCGTGGCTCAATTTTATATAACTCATTTTTATTCTTGCCTCTTTCTAGTGCTGCATTCACTAATGCTAATTCAGTTGGCTCTCCAGTTGTGTATGTTTTTCCATCTTTATATGTAATATTGCAGTCGGTGCACATTGCAGCTAACTCGATTGCAAACTCTGGGTTCATTGCCTGAATGTCCACAACCTTCATCTTATTTTGTGTAAGCGTACCTGTTTTATCAGAGCAAATCACACTACTGCTTCCTAAAGTTTCTACTGCTGGCAATTTTCGTATTATCGTGTGTTTCTTTGCCATTTTAGTAACTCCAATTGAAAGCATAATAGTAACTATTGCTGGCAATCCCTCTGGAATAGCAGCAACCGCCAACCCCACTGCGGTCATAAACATTTCTATTGGATTTATATTTTTAATTAATCCTATAAAAAATATAAATATGCATATAACCAAGCACACAATTCCTAAGCTTTTGCCCACTTGCCCCAACTTTTTCTGAATAGGAGTCTCTGGAGCATCATTTTCTATCATCATATTTGCTATCTTGCCAACTTTAGTGTTCATCCCCGTATCTGTAACTACAGCTTTACCATGTCCATTTACAACAATACTAGACATAAACACCATATTGGCCATATCTCCTAAAGCTATATCATTTTTGCAAATCATATTTTCATCTTTTAACACTGGCTCTGTTTCACCTGTCAAGCTCGACTCTTCTACTTTTAAATTAAAGCTTTCCAAAATTCTACAATCTGCTGGAACATAATTCCCGGCTTCCAAAAGCACAATATCACCTGGTACTAAATCTTCAGCATTAATTTCGTTGTTTTCTCCATCTCTTATAACCTTTGCTTTTGGCGGAGCCATCTTTTTCAAACTCTCAATTGACTTTTCCGCTTTTGCCTCTTGAATCACTCCCATCAATGCATTAAGCACCACAATCGCAATAATTATAATAGAATCAAAATAATCATTTTCTCCTTGCCAAAAAGAAACCGCCGCTGAAACAATAGAAGCAATTATTAAAATAATAATCATAAAATCATTAAATTGCTTAAAAAACTTCACAATTAAGCTTTCTTTAGGCTTGTCTCTTATAACATTTTTGCCATACTTAGCTATCCTCTCTTTTGCATCACTTTCGCTTAGTCCATGCCTCCTATCAGTTTCTAGCTTCTTTATAACCTCTTCTTTTCTTAAAGTTTCCCACATAAATATTATCCTCCAATCTTTTGTTATATATAACTCATATAATAATTTATGTGGCTTGTACAAAAATATTCCAAAATGAACTTTAAGGAACGTCCCCAAAGTTCATATTTTGATTGATAATAATTTTGATATACCATTTTCTTCCATAGTTACGCCATATACTGTGTCTGCTACTTCCATTGTTCCCTTTCTGTGTGTGATTACTAGGAATTGTGTTTCTTTTGAGAATTTTTTTAAATATTCTGCAAATCTATATACATTTACGTCGTCTAAGGCTGCTTCTATTTCATCTAATACACAGAATGGTGCTGGGTTTATTTTTAGTATGGCAAATAGTAGTGCTATTGCTGTGAAGGCTTTTTCTCCTCCTGAAAGCAACATCATGTTTTGTAGTTTTTTTCCTGGCGGCTGAACTGTAATGTCTATGCCGCATTCTAATATATTATTTTCATCTTCTAATTTTAGAGTAGCATTTCCTCCTCCAAATAGCTCTTTGAATACTTCTGCAAAGTTTTTGTTTATTAATTCAAATTTTTCTTTGAATTGTTCTTTCATTGTATTTGTAATTTCAGATATGACATTTCTTAGTTTGTTCATTGTATTTTCTAAGTCCAGCCTTTGGTCGCACATAAATTCATATCTTTCTTTTTGTGCTTTATATTCATCTATTGAATTGATGTTAACAGGGCCTAAGTTTCGTATTTTTGTACGTAATTCGACAACTGTTTTTTGAGTTGTAGCAATGTTTTCTGGTCTTTTGTATTCTTTTACTGTATTTGGTGTTAATTCATATTCTTCCCACATTTTGTTTATTATGTCATTAATGTCTTGCTCTAGTTTTGTTTTTCTTACATCTATTTTTACTATTTGTGCTTTTAAGTCTTCTATTACATTGAATTTTTCTGTCAATTCTTCTTCTTGTTCTGCTAGCTTTGTATTTTGAGCTTCTCTTTTTTGTTTTAATTCTTCAATTTTAGAGCCACTGTTTTTTACTTCTTCTTTAATTTTTTCTATTTTTTCTTTGGTCTCTTCTATTGATTGTTGCAAGTTTTTATTATCATATAAAATTTTTTCTATTTGTGCTTGTCTATTTTGATTGCTCTGCTCGGTATTTGCAATGTCTTGCAAAATTCTTTCTTTTATTTCATTAATAGATGCTTCACTTTCGTCAAATGAAGATACAGAAATTTTTAAGTTCGTTATGTCAAAATTCAAGTTATCGACATATTTTTGATTATCTTTATTTGATTCTGCAAATTCTGTAATTATATTAGTTAGTCTTTCTATTTCGGTTGTTAAATTGTCAATTTCTTTAGAAAGTTTATTTTTAGTTTCTTCTGCTTCTTTTTTCTGCACTTCAAAGTTTTCGTTTTCTGCTTTTAGTTTAGTAAGTCTTTCGCTTAATTTTTTAATATTTTCATTAATAGAAACCATTTTTTGATTTTCTGTAGCATATTTTATGTCGATTTCTTGTAATTCCTTTTCCAATAAATTAGATTCTTCCATTGTATTTTCTATAGAATTTTCAAATTCTTGTTTTTCTTTTTGTAAAGTATCCACCTTTTGCTTTAATTCTGATAATTCATTTTGCAATTTTTCTATTTCTTTGCCTCTACCCAAAATATTTACTGTTTTCTTTGCAACAGAGCCTCCTGTAATTGCCCCTGATGGATTAATAATATCACCATCTAAAGTTACTATTCTAAAAGAGTAATTATTCTTTTTTGCCAAGTTTACAGCTGTATTTAAGTTATCTACAATTATAGTTCTTCCTAATAAATTTAATATTATTTGTTCATATTTTTTATCAAATTTTATTAAATCTGATGCTATTCCTATATATCCTTTTTCAGAAGTGTTTATTTTTTCAATTTTTCTTCCTTTAATAGAGGAAATTGGTAAAAATGATGCTCTGCCCAAGTTATTTTTTCTTAAATATTCAATCAATCTTTTTGCATCTTCTTCATTATCTGTTACGATATTTTGAAGACTTACTCCTAGGCACATTTCTATTGCAGTTTGATATTTTTCTGGTACTTCAATTAGATTAGCCAATACCCCATGCATACCTTTTCCTAATTCTTTGACATTTTCGCAAGCTTTTAAAAGTTGCTTTACGCTTTTTAGGTATCCTTCTTTTTCTTTTTCAGTTTCTATCAAAAATTTGCATCTTGAATCTTTTATTCTTGTTTCATTTAGATATGTGTTTATAATTTTATCATAGTCATCTAGTTTTGCGTTTGCTTCATCTTTTTTCTTGCTTATTTCTTCTATATTTTTAATAGCTTTGCTTCTTTTGTCTTCTATTTCATAAAAACTTTTTTGTATGTCATCTTTTGTCAATTGTGAGCCATCTAATTCAGAAATAGTTGTTGCAATTTCGTCTTTTAGCTGATTTTGTCTCTTTTCATAGTTTTGTATATTGGCATTTTGTGTATTAATTTCTGATTGTAATTCATATTTTTTGTCTGTATCTTCTTCTACTTGTTTTTTATATCCTTCTATTTCTAATTCTTTGCTAGACATTTTTTTAGTTAATTCTGCTAGTTCTTTTTCTTTTTCATTTAATTCATTTACAAATTTTTCTTTATTTTGCTTCAAGTTGTCTCTTTTTTCTTCTTTTTGTTTTAATTCTTCTTGCAATTCTTTTATTCTATTGGCATTTTCTTCTATTTCTTCTTTGTATCTTTCAGTATTTTCTTTATTACTTTCAATTTTAGTTGTTGCAACATTTATATCCGAATTTAGCATTTCTATTTCTTTTTGGCTTTCAAAACCTATATTCGAAAATTGCTCTATTTTATTAGTTAATTCATCTATGTTTGATTTTAACTCTTCCTTTAGGATTTTGATTCTTTCAAGTTTTCCCTCTTCATTTTTACATTGTTCATTATATATTTCTTCATCTTTCAAGATTTGATTAAGTGCTGTTTTATTTTTTTCTATATTATATAAGAATAGACCTACTTCTTGATTTTTTAATTCATCACGCAAGTTTAAATATTCTTTGGCTTTTTCAGCCTGAATTTTAAGAGGTCCTATATTTGTTTCTATTTCTGTTAAAATGTCATTTATTCTCAATAAGTTCAATTTTGTGCTTTCTAACTTTTTTTCTGATTCTTGTTTTCTAACTCTATATTTTACTATCCCCGCAGCTTCTTCAAAAATATGCCTTCTATCTTCAGACTTGTTGCTCAAAATTTCGTCTATTTTACCTTGTCCAATTATTGAATATCCATCTTTTCCAATCCCTGTGTCCATAAATAGTTCTAATACATCTTTTAATCTACATGGTACTTTGTTTATGTAATACCCAGTTTCTCCGCTTCTATAAATCTTTCTAGTTACAGTTACTTCTGTGTATTCTATTGGAAGTGTTCCATCTGTATTATCGAACACCAATGAGCATTCTGCAAATCCTAGAGATTTTCTATTTTGAGTTCCTGCAAAAATTACATCTAGTGACTTTGAGCCTCTTAAAGACTTCATACTTTGTTCTCCTAATACCCATCTGATGCTATCTGAAATATTACTTTTCCCAGAACCGTTTGGGCCTATAACTGCAGTAATTCCCGGCATGAATTCAAATACTGTTCTATCTGCAAATGACTTAAATCCTTGCATTTCTAATCTTTTTAAATACATTTATTATCACCTTTTGATTCTATCTATAATAGCTTTTTTTACTTTTACTTCAATTTAGTTTATACTATTTTTTAGATTTTGTAAAGAAATTTTTGGGTTAAACAAAATCGACATGAGAAATAATTTTAGCTATTCCATAGATTAATTGTTGTTTTTCTGGTGAGCATTTTTGTAGCAATTCGTACAAGTCTTTATTTACATTTTCTGGGCTTGTCCCCTCTAATATATAACTAACACTTTCATTAAGTGCTTCTGAAATTTTATATACATTTTTTAAAGATAGTTCTTCGCTTCCTTCTTCTATCTTTTTTATATAAGACACTTTTTCATTAATTTTTTTTGCCAATTCGCTTTGAGTCATATTGCCTTTCTCTCTTGAATTTTTTATTCTTTCTCCAATTACTTTATAGTTAATTTCCATATCATCGCTTCCTTCTGTTTGTAAATATATTATTATAGGCTCTATTTGTCAATATCACACTATATTAATTACGCCAAGGTTATTATTCAAATATTTATTTGAATAATAGCCTTGCATTTTTATTTATTTAATTACTTCTTCAGCATACTTATTATTTACAATAAGTTCGTAAGGTACATTTTCTTGTAGTTCTCCAGCTTCTTTCATTACTTCTTCTAGTCTTTCAAATGATTCTTGTTTTAATATTGGGTCTTCATTCCAAGCATCAATGTCTTTATAGCTTTGTACTGAACTTTCTAAAAGTTCTAATTCAGTTCCCGGGAAAAAGCTTTCAATGGCTTCTGCTACTTCTCTTGCAGTATGATTCTTTACCCATTGTTGTCCTTTATAAATTGCTTCGGTAAATTTCCTTATTGTGTCTTCATTGTTATTTATATAACTTTTTTTAGCAAAATATGCTGTATATGGTATTTCTCCTGCTGCTTCCCCAACTGATGCTACAACATATCCCTTGTTTTCATTTTGTGTCATAGTAGCTGTTGGTTCAAACAGTGTTACATAGTCTGCCGTGCCGCTTGTAAATGCTCCTGCCATCAAATCAAATTTTATGCTATCATCTAGTATAACATCTTTTTCTGGGTCTACACCATTTTTACGTAATACATATTCTAATGTCATATATGGTACTCCGCCTTTTCTTCCTGGAATTACGGTTTTACCTTTTAATTCTTGCCAACTAAAGTTTTCACTTGGATTTCTAGCGACTAAAAATGAGCCATCTTTTTTAGTTACTTGTGCAAATACTTGTGTATAGTCTTCCTTACCTTCGTTATATACATATATTGATGCTTCTGGCCCAGCAAAACCTATATCAGCCTGATCTGCAAGTACAGACGTCATAACAGAGTCTGCCCCTTGGCCTGTAGTCAGTTCTATTTCTAAGCCATTTTCTTCAAAATATCCATTATTTATAGCAACATACTGTGGCGCATAAAAGACTGAACGTGTTACTTCTGATAGATTAATTTTCTTTAGCCCATTATCTTCTTCTCCTTTATTATTTACTATAATCGCTACAATTGCAACTATTATTATTGCAATTACCAAAGTAATAATTATTCTTTTTTTCATTTTTATCACATTCCTTCCTATTTTCTCATTTATTCTCCTTTTTTTCATTATTGTCTAAATCTTTTTGAGTTCAAAATAATTTTTTCTAGCAATAATATTCCCAAGTACATTATTCCAGCGACTACGCCAAGGATTATAACACTTGCCATTACCAAATCTAGCTTAAATACTTGACCTCCGTAAACTATTAGGTAGCCCAATCCTGCTTTAGATACAAGAAATTCTCCTGATATTACTCCCACTAGTGATAATCCAATATTTACTTTTAATGAATTGATGAATGTTGAAATATTAGCTGGAATTACAATTTTAGTTAATATTTGAAATTTACTAGCATTAAATGTTTTTGCCATTTTTATTACTTCCGGATCTGTTTTTAAGAACCCATTTAAGTTCTCTAAAATTGTTACAACTAATGATATAGCTACTGCCATAACTATTATTGCAGGTGTGCCTGCACCTACCCAAATTATTATAACTGGTCCGTAATGCTACTTTTGGTAAACTATTTAATACTACTAAATATGGTTCAGCTACTCTTGCTAAAAAATTCGACCACCATAAAATTATTGCAATAATGATGCCTAAACCTGTTCCAATTAAGAAACCTACTACGGTCTCATAAACAGTTACCCCAATATGTTTTAATAATTCATTTTCACTAAAATTTATAAATACATTTAAAATTCTACTTGGACTGCTTGTTATAAAACTATCTATTATTTCTTTTTGAGCCAAAAATTCCCATAAAGCTAAAAATACAATAAGTATTCCTACTTGCGTTATCAATACTAAATGACTTTTTCTTTTTTTGTTTTTTAAGTACTTCTGTCTTTCATTTGATACTGTATTAATCATCTACACCCAGCTCCCTCCATAATGTATTAAAATAATTACTAAATTTTGGGCTTTCTCTTACATTGATAGGAGTCCTGTTTTCGATTTCAAATTCAATTTTGTGCATGCCTTTTATCGTGCCTGGCCTCTTTGTTAATACAATTACTCTATCAGACATGCTAATAGCTTCAGAAATATCATGTGTAACAATTATAGCAGTCATTTTTTCTTTTCTTAGTATTTGGTAAATATCATTTGTAACCATTATTCTTGTTTGATAGTCTAATGCTGAAAATGCTTCATCTAGTAATAATATTTTAGGCTTTACTGCTAATGTTCTAATTAAGGCTACCCTTTGTCTCATTCCCCCAGAGAGTTCTGAAGGATATTTATCTTTGAATTCATATAAGTTATACTTTTTTAGTAGTTTTTCTACATATTCTTGGCTTTCTTTGCTTTTTTTGCCTTTTATCTCTAAGCCAATCATTGCATTAGAAAACACTGTTCGCCATTCTAAAAGGCAGTCTCTTTGTAACATATAACCCACTTTCTCTGAAATGCCATTTGTAGGCTCTCCTTCTATTAGTATTTTGCCTGTAGTCTTTTTTTCCAAGCCTGCTATTATTGAAAGTAATGTAGATTTTCCACATCCGCTTGGGCCTATAATGCTTACAAATTCGCCTCTATTTACCTTGAAGTTTATGTTCTGCAATGCTGTTATTTCGCCTTCTTTATTTTGATATTTCTTGCTTACACCATTTACCTCTAAAATTCTTTCACTTTCCAAGTTTCCTCCTCCTCTTTACCCTTTTGAGTTCTAATTTGTAATGTACTTTACTTATATTTTATGTAAAATCATTTTAGAAGTTACTCTTTGCTCACTTTTTTAATTGCAATGCTCTAAAATTTATTAAATTATATTCTAAATCTAATAGTGAGTTTCGGCGGAATTTCTTTTTCGTTATATAAATAATTGTAGGTACTATGATTATATTCTCATCACATTTTTTATTTTTTTGAATAATATCTATACAAGATTTTAAAATTTTATATGGAGTATATTCATCTATTATGAGTTGAAATTTCATAAGAAAAAATATATTTTTGCTTTTTAATCTATAAACAACTTCAGTCTGGTCTATACTATGATGATTAGTACAATCTACTAAATTATTCGGCTTTATTCTATGAATTGGTTTTAAAAACCTATTTATCAAACTTGCCACGTCTCTTCTATTTTTCAGCATTTCTTCTAGCAATGTGCCTTCTGCTCCTTTCTCTAGTAAATATGAATTTGATTCTTCATTCAATTCCAATATAGCATTTAATCTTACACTATGAATGTATTTTATGTATTGCTTATAAGTAAAAACTTTCAATAAATTACCCCCCTCAATAAAACAATATTTAATTAGGCTTTTGGAAATATTTAATACTAAAAAATTTAATAGAAATATAGAAATAATTTTTGATTCTAAAAATTTCAATTAAATAACTGGTAAATCTACCTTAACATAAAAATAGAAGTATTGCAATACTTTCTACAATACTTCTATTTTTTCGACATTTTTTCTTAAATTTCACAATTTGCACTAATAAGTAACAAAATATTATAATATATAATTTTAATGTAACTGCAGTATTTTTGTCTATTTCTTTTCTAACTTCTGCCTAACATACTCATATAAAATAACTCCTGTCGCTACAGATGCGTTTAGACTCTCAGTCTTGCCTAACATATATATCTTTATTTTCTCATCTGCAATATCTTGTATTTCCTTTTCCACTCCGTTTGCTTCATTACCAATTACAATAACTTTCTTATTGTAATCAATATCATATATTTTCTTTTTTGCCTGAAGCGATGAAACCACCACTTTAAACTCATGCTTCTTAAGCTCTTGCAAAGTTTCTTTCAAATCATCTGCCTCAATAATCTTTACCCTAAAAATTGCCCCCATGGTAGACCTAATCACTTTAGGATTATAACAATCTGCTGTACCTTTTGAAACTATTATTTGGTTTAATCCACAACTATCTACTGTTCTTAAAATAGTCCCCAAATTTCCCGGATCCTGAATATTATCCAATGCAACAATAACATCTTGACCGAAATCTATATCACTAATATTATTTGCAATACTTGCATTTTTAATATCATCCTTTTCTACTACTGCTATTATTCCTTGTGGCTCTTGCACTTCAGAAATCGATTTAAATATATTTCTAGTCACATATATACAATCTTTCTTTGCAATTTCATATTTCAAATCCTGAGGTATATTTTCAGTTTTCTCGCAATCTTCGCACACAATAATTTGCTTAATTTTAGCATTTTCATGCACTGCCTCTTTAACTAATTTAATACCCTCAACTAAAAATTCATTATACAAATCTCTATATTTCTTTTCCTTAAGTTTCTTAATATGTTTTACAATTTCATTTTCTTTACTTGAGATTATTTGCATATAAACGCATCCCTTTCTTAAATTTTTTGCCACTGGGGACGTACCTTTTTGGCAATTTTTTGCCATTTAGCTACGTCCCTCTTGGCAATTTTTAGATAGAAAGTCTGTAACTTGGTGCAATAGTTCTTTTTCGTTTGTTGTGCCAGTTTCTAATGTTAGCATTGGTTTTATTCCTGCAGAGAATTTTATTCTGTTTCCATATTTTTTTACTAATTGTGATATGTCTAAGTTGAAGTCGTTGTTTGAGTTGTATGTGAATACTACGGCTGTTTTTCTGCTGGCTATTTTTACTATATTTTGTGCTTTTGCCAAATATTTTATTCTTGCTATGTCTAGCAAGTTTTCAAGCTCTTCTGGCATGTTGCCAAATCTGTCGATGATTTCATCGATGACGTTTTGTATGTCTTGCTCGTTTCTGCATAATGCAATATTTTGATATATTTCTATTTTTTGGCTAGAGTCTTCGATGTAGCTATCTGGTATGTAACTTGTTACGTTTAAGTCAATTTGAACGTCTATTTCTGGCGTTGTTTTTATTCCTTTCATTTCTTTTACTACTTCGTCCAACAAGTTGCAATATGTGTCATAGCCTACTTGTTCTAGGTGCCCTGATTGAATTTCGCCAAGTAAGCTGCCTGCACCTCTTATTTCTAAGTCCCTCATTGCTATTTTAAAGCCAGAGCCGAATTCTGTGAATTCTTTTATTGCCTTTAGCCTTTTGTCTGCGACTTCTGTTAGCATTTTGTCTTTTTTATAAGTTATATAAGCATACGCCTGTCTGTCTGACCTGCCCACTCTACCTCTAATTTGATATAGTGTTGCAAGTCCCATTCTGTCTGCATTTTCTACGATTATGGTATTTGCATTTGGTATGTCTATGCCTGATTCTAGTATTGTCGTACAGACTAAGACATTTGTTTTTTCTTCAATGAAGTCTTTCATAATTTCTTCGATTTTTATACCCGTCATTTGACCATGAGCAAAAACAACATTTGCCTCAGGCACTAATCTTGATATTTCACTTGCCTTTTGTTCGATGTCTGCTACATTATTGAAAAGGTAAAATACTTGTCCGGCCTCTTTCTAGCTCTTTTGTGATTGCCTCCCTGATAACTTCTTGGTCATATTCCATTACATAAGTTTGAACTGGTTTTCTGTTATGTGGTGGCTCGTATATAACTGACATGTCTCTAATGCCTACAATTGAAATGTGCATTGTTCTAGGTATTGGAGTTGCAGTCATTGTTAGTACGTCAATAGTTGTTTTCATTTTCTTTATTTTTTCTTTAGCTTTTACGCCAAATCTGTGCTCTTCATCAACTATCAGAAGTTCAATATCCTTAAAGCTTACATCTTTGCTTAAAAGCCTGTGTGTTCCAATTACTATATCAATTTCCCCAAGTTTCAATTTTTTTATTACTTCATCTTGATATTTTTTGCTTTTAAACCTATTTAATATTCCAATTCTGATTGGAAAATTCTTCATTCGCTCTTTAAATTCTTGATATTGCTGCTCTGCAAGTATTGTTGTAGGAGCTAAATATGCCACTTGCTTGTGATCCATAACGGCCTTAAAAGCTGCCCTTAGAGCTACTTCCGTTTTTCCATAACCGACATCTCCACATAGCAATCTATCCATTGGCCTTGGAGATTCCATATCTTTTTTTACCTCTGCTATACAACGTAGCTGGTCATCTGTTTCTTGATATGGGAAGCTGTCCTCAAATTCTTTTTGCCAAGGAGTATCTTTGCTAAATGCAAAGCCTTGCGAATTTTCTCTTTTTGCATATAATTCTATTAAGTCTCTCGCCACTTCTCTTAGATTGTTCTTTACCTTATTTGTTGTTTTCTCCCAATCTTTGCTTCCTAGCTTATTTATTTTTGGCTTTATTGTGTCTCCGCCTATATATTTTCTTATAGAGTCTAGGTCACTTGTAGGAATGTATAGCACATCATCATTTTGATATTTTATCTTTATATAATCTTTGATTGTTCCATCAGCTTCTATAGTGTTTACGCCAGAATAGATACCTATTCCGTATTTTTTATGTACTACATAATCACCTTGCTTTAAATCTGCAAATACTACCTTTTCGCCTTCTTTAAATGCCTTGTTAAATATTCTGGTTCTTCTTTTTCCACCATCTATGAGTTCGTCTGCCGAAATTACTATTTGGTTTAAATCATAACACTCGAACCCTGCAGATAGTTTTCCCAGTGTTATTGTTACTACAGCTTGATTAGATTGTACTATTATCGTTTTATCTAGTTTTTCCTCTATTTTGCTTAAAATCTCTTTATCATCTAATAATTTCTTTAATTTTTTTGCCTTTTCTAAATTTGAAATAACTATATAGATTTTTTTATTCTTCTTAGTACCTTCCTTTAAATCCTCTATTAGGCTATCTATCTCGCCTTTATAGTAATTTATTTCTCTATAATTGAATCGATAATTTTCAGCTGATACAGTAGGTTGATTGTCCTGTTTTTCTATATATATCAGATTTTTTTTGCTTATAACATCTTCAATATCTTCTTTTTTTATCATATTTAAAATAGCTTCTGGCACAATTTTATTTTTTTCTACTATATTTCTTGTTAAATTATTATTGTCCGTTTCGATATTTTCAGCCCTTTGAGCGATTTTACCATATTCGTCCAAAATGATGCTATAATTTTCTGACAAATAGTCTAATATGTTTTCACTTTGCTCATAAAAGCAGTCAAAGTATTTATCCACTTTACTTTGATAGTCACCATTTTTTATTAGCTCAATGTCTTCTTGTATATCATCAGTTGCTTTACTTTCTCTATATTTTTTTTCTATTTTGGCACAAATATTTTCTATATCATCCCCTAATACAAATTCTTGTGCAGGGTAAATTGTTATCTTTTCTAGCGTTTCAGTTGACCTTTGGCTTGAAATGCTGAATTTTCTAATTGAATCGACTTCATCTCCCCAGAATTCAATTCTTACACCAATATTTTCGGTTAAAGAAATATCTAGTATATCTCCTCTTACACTAAACTGTCCTTTTCCTTCTATTAGTTCACTTCTTGAATAGCCCAAATTTACTAATTTATTTTTCAAATCGTCTAAATTAAAACTTGCCCCAATTTTGAAATTAAGTTCATTTTTATACAATAATTTTTTAGGTGGCAATTTTTGCATAACTGCTTCTACTGTTGTTATAACAATTAAGTTTCGTTTAGATTTTATTTCATTTAGTGCATCAATTCTTTCATAAGATACATTTTTGCTTTCGCTTACATAATCATAAGTTACAATTTCTTTTTTAGGAAATAAAATTACTTTATCCGTAAAACATTTTAAATCTTCATAAATCTTTTTAGCTTGAATTTCATTGTATGTTACAATACAAATTGGTTTTTTCCCAAATTCATTAATTGCAGTTGTTAATTGTACCATTCCAACGCCAGTTAAGCCCGATATTGCTATCGGACTTTTTTTATTTTCTACCTGTTTTAGTAATTCGATAAATTTTTCAGATTTGCCTAATTCTCCTACTATTGTATTCATTTTTTATATCTTCCCCTTCTCAAGAAAACAATTATACAAGCCGTCCGATAGAAAACATCAGACGGTAATTTTTGCTTTTTGTTAACTTATTATATTATTATACTACTTTTTTCCGTTTTCCACAAGGGACTAGGTTATATTCTCCTAATTTCATGAGTTTTGCAGTTTCTTATACAATAATTCTGCTTTTCTTATATCAAATTTTGTTCCTATTTTTAGCTGTAAAGATTGAACTATATTTATTAGATTTTCAATTTCTTTTTCATTAGAATTTGGACTTTTGCTTTCAATTTCCAAAAATATGCCTAGATTATCTATTACTTGAATATAAGCAATATATTCTGTATTTTCATAACAGTAGTTTTTATCTATCATTCTTAAAAACCTGGTAAATCCTAAATTATTAAGTAATCTTTCAGCATTTTTAATATCATCTATTTTTAATACAGTTTTTTCTGTTCCTATCTCAAATCCATCAGAGTTATATGCTCTTTTTTTGGAAATTATTTCCTTATTATCATTAGTATATCTAATAATTAATGCATCTGTTATTTTACCATTTTTTGGTACATATTGTTTTGTATCCATATTACACATATAAATGTCATCTAGCGTAAACTCTTCAACATATTCAAAATTATTACTTTTTAATTTTTGTTTAATAGTATCTAATTTTTCAAATACCTCGCAAGTAATTTCAGTATTATTAATATTTACCTCTTCCTTATCTTTAATGTTATTAAATAATCTACATTTATTTTCAAGTAATTTGAAATCACAACAAATTTTTATAAAAAATTCTTTTTTATCTCTTGTTACAAATTTATATAATTTATTTGCTGTATCTCTTATTTTCTCTGTATGTAATTGAATAAAATTATTTTGTTGTATTAATAAGTTTCTATACTTTTTATCCTGTATTTTATTAAAGTCTATATAGCGTAAATTTTCTTTACATACAGGAATCATATTATTTAATCTAATTATTCCTAAATTTTCTCCTATTTTTATGTACGTTGCATTTGATTTATATTTTCTATGTTGTGGCTTTGGAGAAAACATTGGTGCAAAATATGTTATATTATTTATCTCTAATACTATTCCTATATAAGGTCTTTTATTATTTTTATTATAAGGTACTTTGTTATCAAATTGATATAAATATTCTATATATTTATCCTCGATATTATAAAATTTTAATCGTTCCATGTTATTTTTCTTCACCTCTAAAAAAATTACAGGGTACATTTGCTGCACCCTGCATAATTTTTTCATTCCAACTTATGGCTTGGATACTCCGATTTTTTAACTCCACTTATGGTAGGATACTCCAATTTTTTAATTCAACTTTAGGCTTGAATACTCCTTATAGAAATACATAAAGTATTTCTCTTCTAGTATATTCATTATACTATGTTTTTATTACATTGTCAATCAAATTTGGGAAAAAGAGCATAAGTTAATTTTAACTTTATACTATACTTCCACCATTTACATGTATAATTTGACCTGTCACATACCTTGATTCATCACTTGCAAGATATAAATAGGCTGGCGCTAGTTCAAAAGGCTGACCTGCTCGCTTTAATGGCACATCTGTTCCAAATATTTCTACCTCTTCTTCATTAAAAGATGCCGGTATTAGTGGGGTCCAAATAGGCCCAGGTGCAACTGCGTTTACTCTTATTTTTTGATCTGCTAATGATAATGCCAATGATTTAGTAAATACTGCAATTGCTCCTTTAGTACTTGAATAATCTATTAAATTCTTTTTTCCTTCAAATGCAGTAACAGATGTAGTATTAATTATACTACTATTAGCCCTTAAATATGGCAAAACTGCTTTTGTTAAATAGAAAAATGAGAAAATATTTGTTTCAAAAGTTGCTCTCAATTGTTCACTTGTTATATCTAGTATGCTATTTTGAGGGAATTGCACTCCACAATTATTTATAAGTACATCTATTTTTCCAAATGTATTAATTGTATTTTGCACTATGTATGAAGAAACCGCTTCATCTCTTAAATCTCCTGGAATTAACAAACAATTTCTTCCAAAAGATTCTACTATTTGCTTTGTGTAATTAGCATCCTCATGCTCATTCAAATAGCTTATAACAATATCAGCTCCCTCTTTTGCAAACAGCACTGAAACTGCCCTTCCTATACCACTATCTCCTCCTGAAATTATTACAACTTTATCTTTTAATTTGCCACTTGGAATAGTGTTTGGGTTCTCAAATATTGGCGCTGGGTTCATTATGGATTCTATTCCTGGTTGCACATCTTGATGCTGTTTCGGGAAAGTAAGTGGAGTTTTTAAATTTTCATCTTTGTATCCAATATATGGATATTCTGGATAATCATAATAAATATAAATCATCTCCTTAAATAAATTTCATAATATTATATGCTGTATGGAGATGATTTATGCATTTCTGTTATAGTTTTTTTGCTTCTTCATATCCGTCTAAAGTACTTAATTTTACACTTTCAAAATCTACATAAATTTTATTTTTATAAACATAAATATCAACTGGAATCTTCGCTACTCTTTCAACAGGATACTTATGTGAGTTCAAAATCAGTTTTAATATCTTATATGCAACATTATTTTGTAATTTATAAATATTTTTAACTTTATCTTTATACACAATGGTAATGTAATAGAGTCTATATAATGTTCTAAAACCTCGATTATATACTTGATATAATGCTAGAAAACCTCGATGCCTACTATATCCTGTATCTACAATATAGGCTGTTTCTTTTTTTCCAATATCTTTTATATATTTATAGTCTTTATTATTTTTAGGAGAAGCCCAAATAGCTAATGCAAGTATTCCAAATATACAGCTATAACCAAATGCAATTATAAGTAGTATAATTCTAGTGGATTTCGTTGTATTAACGCTAAATATTAATAAAATTATTACACCAATTACCCAAATAGCAAATAATACATATCTTACTTTCTTATTTGTAAAAATATCCTTAGTTTGTATTTCCTGTAATTTATATTCTTCTTCCATTGTTTTTCTCCTAAATTATTTGTTTTGTTTATTATATGTCAATAAAATTTTGTAGTCAATATTATATTAATTAATTCTGAAAATTATGTAGATTTTTAAGCTTAATATTCCACATATACTTTATTTTCTTTGTTTATTTTTATTCCCGCTTTTGGCGTCTGATTTTTTACTATTGTATTTTCATAGTCCAAATCTTCTGTTGCATTTTGGACTTGCATTTCTAGTCCGCTCTCTTTAAGCAACTCTTTTGCTTCTTTTAGGCTTTTGCCAATCAAGTCTGGCGTATCTACTTCTTCCTTTACCTCTACTTCATCACTATTTCCTTGACTTACCTCTAAATATGGCAATACCTCACTAAATATTTTTCCGCCTACTGGTGCTGCTACACCACCTCCTTGGGTAATTTTAGCAACACAATTTTTTGCTATGCTCCTTATTTAATTTTATAATTATTTTTATCATCATAAAAGAGTCCCAGTAAACTTGCATTAAATTTACTTTAAGTTTTCGAAGAATTTATCTGTCAATTCTTGTTCTAATGTATAAGTGCCATCTTTATATCTTAAAATATAATCATTTCCTATTTGGTTTAAAAGCTCTTTTGGAATATCAACTTCTTCAAAAACTTGATTATTGCTCATATTTTGCAAATATACCCCATTTGAGCTTATATCGACCACTTGATATAAGCCATTTTCTTCTCTTGATTTATTTAGTTTAGTATTTTGTTCTTGTGCCAATTTTTCTGCGCAATCTGATATTTTATTCATAATGGTTTCAGTTGCCTGATAATCTACCACAAATTTGTCATCCTCTTTTTTTAATACTACATCTTTCTTAACATCCTTTGGAAGATCTTCTCCAGATATGCCAAAGCTTGTGTTTTTACCTTCTTTATTATACTGAGAAATTGTATAATTGTTTTTTGCCTCATTTTTGTATGTAACAAAATATAGGCTTTCTTCAGTTGAATTTTGTAAATAATCCTTTATAATTTCATCCCTTTGATTTCGCAATTCTATTGAAAATTGTGAAGTTAAATTATATTTTTGTTCTATTTCATCCATACTCAAAAAGCTATCCACCTCCTTGTTTTGATTAAGGTTAGTTGCTAAATAATTTGCTAGTTCATTGATAAAATTTTGAATAAAATTATTACCACCTTTATCGTTTGTTAAGTTATTAAATATGTCTAAATTCAATAAATATCACTCTCCTAGTTTGATTTTTTTATTTTGGAAATTATGATTATAGAATTATAATCATTAGATTTAAAACTAGGTAGATTATACACTATATTTTTAAAAATTTCAATAGTTTTATGTAAAATTTGTGTTTAAAAAAATGAACTTTGGGGACGTTCCTTAAAGTTCATTTTTGCTTTTCATTTATTTTAGGTATTTATAGCGCTTTTTTCAAGTGAACTTTAAGGAACGTCCCCAAAGTTCACACTTCTATTTTCTTTTTAAATTCTTGCTGATACCACTTATTTAATTCTTTTCTACTTTTAAAAATCAAAATATTTTTATCTTTATTCTTCTCTAATGCTTCTTTTACAATATTTCCTTTTTGCTTTTTCCAATTTATTGCAAATTTTACAAACTTCCATTCCATTTTTTCCTTGCAGCCAGGTATTTCTGTTCTATCTTTTCCTCCAGTCTTAAAATATCTTGAAAATATTCCTTTTAATCTAGCTATTGCAGAATAGTCAAGAAATATCACTAAATCAGACCTTTCCACTCTTGCTTCTAATGTAGATTTATATGTACCATCCATTACCCATTTGGGCTCAGCTACTTTTTCCAAAATAATTTTATCTCTTTCCTTTTCGTCTCTCTTTTCCCAATTTTCAAAGTAATTTATCCCATCTATATGATAAACTGGTAAATTCAACTCTTTACCTAAGTTCTTAGCCAACGTGCTTTTCCCTGTGCCTGGTCCACCCATAATAGATATTCTATCTACTTTTGATATTTTAGAACTCACTTAACACCACTCCTTCTTTTCTACATTTAAAACCAAATCTCTTTTTGCCTCTAGTGTTGCTACTATTTCATCAAAATCATCCCAGCTAATAAATGTATAGTTTTCATCGTTATTTTCTTTTGCCTTTTTCATGTCTTCTATTGTGAGATACTTTAATTGACTCACTTCTTCCTTTTGCATTGTATAATCTTCTAATTTATAGTTGACTACGGCAAAATATGAATACATAAAGTTTCTATCAATTATATTGTTTGGCTTTATATTTTCATTTTTATCTACTTTTAGAAATTCAAAATTATTTATGGGAATTTTGACCCCTACCTCTTCCTTTGTCTCCCTTTGAACAGCTTGTAATGGCGTTTCGCCACTATCTACGTGTCCTCCTGTACGCGTCCATTTGTTAGGACCTGACTTTTTTGTGCTAGCCCTCTGCTGAAAAAGCAGCTCACCTTTCTCGTTCATAAGCCACACACCTACATGTGCATGCCATAAGCCTTTTTCATGCACCACCCTTCTTTCTTCTACTTTGCCTGTTTTATTTGCATTTTCATCTAAAACATCTAGTAATTCCATATTGCCCTTTCCCCCCTTTGAACTTTAGGGACGTTCCTTAAAGTTCACTTTTTGATTTTTCGTTATTTTTCTAATTTTTATTTTAATATTAATTTTATCATTTTTATATATTTTATCAAGTGTATTATAAAATTTTGATTTAATTTTATCCGTTTTCAACTCACTCTGGAAAAATTGCTCTTTTTATGGTATAATTATGTATTAGTACTAAGATAGTACTTTTAGTATAAATATTAAAAACTCGAATTGAGTTAAAGAAAGGGGCTAAAGTTAAATTAAAGTTAACAGTACGAAAAGGAATGTTGGAAGTAAAAAATCAGGAGGTAATATCAGATGATGAAAAGAAATGGCAATCCGAAAGCGAAAGCATTACAAGAACAACGGTTAAAGAGCATTCAAAATGCTGCTTCGTTGGCAACGTCGTTTAAGGCAATTTGTATGATGACAAATTTGTCTTATCCTCAAATAAAGAATTTATTATCAAAAAATCCGAACATCAATAATGATGTTCGGAACACATTGGCGATGAACAGGAGGCATCAAACCTTAACTTTAGATAATTTTTCTAAAATTAAGGACATTCCAAACAATGAATTGTTTATTAATACCCAATTCATTGTGCTAGATGCGTCTAGCATGGGAGTGCCTAGTTTACGAGACTTGCTGGTGGCATTTTTTAATGCTGGAAAAAAACTGATTATAACGAGTCCGACCAAACGTCAATTGAAATCTATGATGTTTTTTAACGACATCGTTGGTGACGATGCTGCGTTCATTTTATCTTTAATAAGAGAGTTTACAAATCTATGTTTTTGTGTAAACATAGACGAAAAGGATTGTAGCGATTCTATCGAGAGCATTCTTAAGTATTGCCAGGCTCATAGCAAAAATCTAACTTTGCTAACATCAAACAAGATAATGGCAAGGGATGCTGGCTGTTATAAAGTACCCTGTTGCTATATACCGTTCTCTATTACGGCTGGACATAAATATAAAGTTGTCGACTTTATTCCCGCAAAAAAGTTCGGTGAAGAATTGATTCTGTCTCTTATTCCTACAGATAAGCTTTTTATGAAGCTACTATCAGGAAATAGGGCATATACATTGGGGACCTATTCGCTGAAAATAGGAGATAATATTCTTCTGCTAAAGCGTAAGCAAGCTTTTTATAATTTGGTACATTACCAAATTATTTCGCTTGCTAGTGAGAAGAATAGCGAGTTAAGATACGCTATTCAAATAACACCTGAGACGGACGTAAGCAAGCTTCCTTTAAAAGTGTATGTAGAATTCGTCAAAGAATTCTCAGCTAGGTATAACATTCAACTTGGCATATCAAGTTAAATGCTTAAGACTCCTTTAAGCCTGACCACTCAACTGCGTGGTCAGGCTTTTGCTATTTGGTGTCCAAACGACCCGTCCTCAGTGGCAAAAAAAAATTGCCAAGAGGGACGTAGATCAGTGGCAAAAAATTGCCAAAATGCTACGTCCCCAGTGGCACCCATTGGCATTCAAAAAAGGTGTTTTTTTCCTCCGTCCCCAAAAACATCCCCAAAAACATCTAAGGAATGTCAATACTCTACATATACTTTATTTCCTTTGTTTATTTTGATGCCTGCTTTTGGTGTCTGATTTTTTACTATTGTATTCTCATAGTCCAAATCTTCTACTTCATTTTGAACTTGCATTTCTAGCCCGCTCTCTTTAAGCAATTCTTTTGCTTCTTTTAGGCTTTTACCAATCAAGTCTGGCGTGTCTACTTCTTCCTTTACCTCTATTTCATCGCTATTTCCTTGACTTACTTCTAAATATGGCAATACTTCACTAAATATTTTTCCGCCTACTGGTGCTGCTACACCACCTCCTTGGTGTCCCCCCTCACCTGTGGGGTTGTATAGGGTGACAAGTAGTACTATTTGTGGGTTTTCTATTGGGGCTACGCCTAAGAAAGAGGTCACGTATTTGTTTGTGTTTACGCCATCTTCTGAGGTGCCTGTTTTTCCGCCTATTCTGTAGCCTGCAACTTTGGCGTTTTTTCCTGTTCCCTCTGATACAACGGATTCCATCATACTTAGAACTTTTGCTGAGGTTTCTTGGGAGATTACTCTGCCATTCGTTTTTACTGGTATGTCTGTTGTTTCTTTTGTTTGACTATTTATTATTTGTTTTACTACTCTTGGTGTTATGCTGTTTCCGCCGTTTGCAATGGCTGAAACTGCTGTTACTAGTTGGATTGGGGTGATTTCAAATCTTTGGCCAAAGCTGATTGTTGCAAGCTCTACGGGTCCTGCTTTGTCTTCTGCTAGGAAGATGCTATTTGCTTCTCCTGGCAAGTCTATGCCTGTGATGTTTAATAGTCGAAATTTGTTCAAATAGCTATAATAGGTGTGCACTCCTAGTTTTTGCCCAAGCCCTATAAATACTGGGTTGCAAGAGTTCATTAGCGCTTGCCTTAGGCTCTCTGAGCCGTGTGGCCTATAATATCTCCAACATTTTATGTGTACGCCCGCAACATCTATACCTCCTGTACAAGTAAATTCTCCCTCATTGTCTGTATCGGTAATTCCTTCTTCTAATGCTGCAGATGCTGTAATCAACTTAAATACAGAGCCTGGCTCATACGTGTCTGCTATTGCTCTATTTCTCCATACTGCCTGTAATTTGGTCGTTTTCTCTGACTGCTCCATGCTGTCCCAGTTTTGTTTTAGCTCATCTGTATAAGCATCATAAGGAGAATTTAGATTATAATTTGGATATGTTGCCATCGCCAATATATCGCCATTTTGCGGATTCATTGCGATGATTGTTCCACCGTCTGTGCACTCATTGTCGATACAAGCTTCCTCCAAATATTTTTCCACTATTGACTGAATTGTCAAATCTATTGTAAGTACTAAATCATTTCCATCTACTGCTGGCACATAATTTTCTCCTTCTGTGCCTATCTCGCCTCCTCTGGCGTCTGTATGCCTTTGGATTGCACCCTGCTGACCTTTTAATTGCGAATCATACTTGGCCTCTATTCCATCAAGCCCTTGATTGTCACTTCCGCAAAATCCAATCACTTGCGAAGCTAAATTGCTATATGGATAATATCGCTTTGTATCTTCATCAATATTGATTCCTGAACTTATATTATTTTCTTGCATCCACACTCGCAATTTATCTGTTTTGTCCTTATCTACTTTTTTAATAATTGTCTCAATCGAACTCCTTTTATTTACTTTTTTCAGAACAGTTTCATAGTCTAACTCGAAAATATCAGCAAGCGCTTTAGCAACCTTTTCTTTATTCTCTTTGGATATATTTCCTGGATTGACAGTTACAGTTTCAACGGTACTGCTTACTGCCAGCAACGTTGAGCCATCGCTTGCAAAAATATTTCCCCTTTTGGGATTTATATTTCTATCAAGAGTTTGTTGCTGATATGCTAAAGCACTCAGTTCACTGCCGCTTTACAAATTGTATATATGCTATTCTCCCTAATAAAAAAGTAAAAACTATAAAAGCTATAAATAGCGTATTTCTCATCTTTTTTTTATTTGAAAGTTTCATTTCCACCATAAAAAAATCCTCCTAATTTATTCTATTAGGAAGATTTTTCTTTATTCTTTATTTTCTTCTTCGGCTCCATTAAATATCAATTTTTTAATATACTTAATAATACGCAAAAATGTATTTTCTTTTTTTGGAATAATATTAATTACTTTATCAAATTCTCCATTTTCAAGTGCATATTCCTTTTTTTCTAGTTCTTCCATCTTTGCCACGTAATATTCATTAAAAAAGCTGTATTCCGAAGTTGCTCCCAAATAATCTTTAAAAGAATATAATTTTCTTCTATATGTATCAACATCTTCTAAAGTTCTAATTTCATTTATAGCCTTATCAAAATAGCTAGAAATTATCAGATTTTGAGTCCTCATAAAAATCAGTGTAATTTCACTTTTCAATTCTTCAATCTTTTGCACCATATTATCTATTTTTTTATTATTATTTCCTGCACTAGAAATTTTATTGTTTAGCTTTACAATATCCTCTTCATGATACATAATCTCATCTATTGCATTTTGAATAGTCATAAAAGTTTTAGTCGAAGTCAACTCTGCAAACTTCTCTTTAAAATTATCATTACTATTTAAAGTACTTTCAAATAATACATCTTCTCCTGTCAAATATGCCAGTTGATTTACCAAACAGCACTCTAGCGGATAATATGACGGACTAATCGTCTCAAAACTAATCCCAAAATACTTCACATATTCCTTTGGAATTGCATTTACCTTCGAAGTCATCAGCTGAACTGCTGCTTCATTTAAGCCCAATCCATATACCTTAAACTCAGTATAATCACAAAGTCCCATCCTCATTAAATAATTCTTTTTATCCTTTACCTCTTGGATATAGTGTATGCACTCATGCACAGCAAACTCTTCCAAATCATCATCTGGAATATGTTCATTAAAATAAATCGAACTATTCTTATAAAAATAATTTGCTTCTGACATTCCTTCAGGCATCTTCGCTCTGTACATATTAAGCCTAGACAACTTAATAAATAACTCATTTGGGTCTAACCCAAATTGAGGAAAGGTATTACATAACTTTAGTGACACATTCCTCGCTATCGAATTTATTCTCAAAGTATCTATTTTTCCAGTCACTTCAATACCATCTTTTCTTAGTTCTGACTCTATACTCATATTAACCTCCGCTTTATACTTTATAGAAGTTATAATTATACTTACAATTATATTAATTATATTATACTATAAAAAATATAGCAATTTATTTCAATAGCATTAAATATTTTTTACAGTTTGATTACATGAACTTTGGGGACGTTCTTTAAAGTTCATAACCGTTCTTTTCTTGTTTTTTAAGTGTTTTAAGCATTTCAGACGAGTGAACTTTAGGGACGTTCCTTAAAGTTCATTTAAAAAATGCCACTGAGTGCGAGCCTTTTTG
>CALXJQ010000010.1 GCA_944388665.1 uncultured Clostridia bacterium | reverse complement strand
TTAAGTTCGTTCGACTTGCATGTCTTATGTGCGCCGCCAGCGTTTATCCTGAGCCAGGATCAAACTCTCTTGTTATTCGGTTCAAAATAACCTTCGTATTGCTGTGTCAGATTTTGTCATAATTTGTTCGATGTACATTGAGTACTATCTCTCAAATTATTCCTCATCTTCCTTGCACTACTTGCTTCTTTTGAGCCTCTCCAAATTACGATAAACTTCGCATTACTTCGTTAATCTTCGCTCATCAACTTTCGATGTACATTTAGTACTATCTCAAGTTTCTCCGCTCGATTGCCTTGTACTGCTCGTTTCTTCTAATTTTATTTTATCGCTTTATAATTAAAATCGATATTTAAGTTTTTCTGGTTAAAATTTTTTTATTTTTGGTCATTTTTCTTCTTAGAAAAATTCCCGCTAGGTTTATCTCTAAAGGATTTTATTGTTTACTTTTCAATGTACTTTATGTTGCGTTCCTGTGTGGAACGATTCTTATTATACTCTGTTTTAGGGTCATTGTCAATACTTTTTTTAAAAAAATTTTTCAGAATTTTTTTCCATCTCGAAAGCCCAGTATTTTAGCGCTTTTTGTGGTTTTAAACAATATATAAAATTTCATTTTTAGGAAAATATTTTTTCATATTTTCTCTAAAAAATTTTTCCCCTTCTTGTCTTATTGATTCTTTATACCAATATTTACCTTTTCCTCTTCCGGTCATCAGCTCTTTATTATATAAATTAATGGCATTAGGAAATGCCTCTGGATTTATTTTAGTGTGAACATAACTATACGTCATAAATATTATTTCAAAAAAAATGTCAGATTTTGCTTTTTTAGAAAGTTCTTGATTTAGCCTTTCTATTAGTTCAAGATATAATTTTTCCCAATTTTCCACGAAAATTACAGGAGCAATTAATATGCCTACTTTATACCCTGCTTCTTTCAACTGATTTATCGCATTTATTCTTCCTGCTAATCTTGACGTGCCAAATTCGACCTTATTTATTATTTCTTCAGGATTCACACTAACTCTTACAATTATTCTCCCTTGGTGATTTAGACCCAGTATCGGCTCCACCATATCAAATTTAGTGGGAAAGGTCAGCTTTCCTTTTTTGGATTTAACAAAATTTTCAATTGTCCATGGCAAATTACCTGTTATCGTATTCTCTAAAATCAAGTCGCTATTGCTTCCTATTTCAAAAGTTAACTCTTTATCACTTTTTTCAGATGTTTTTATTATTTTTTCAAGCATTTGCTCTCTATTTACAAACAGTCGCAAATAAGCACATTTATTATAATTACATACCAAATAACAATACAAACAAGATGCTGTACATCCTGATGATGTATATGGCACTAAATAATCAGACACTTTATGATTTTCAACAAATTTGTGTGTTTTCCTAGTTCCTATTATCAAATTTCTCTTCATATTTGCGAATTCTTTATTTGAATTTTTTCGCATCTCTTCTATATTATTGTGATTTTCAATCAAAACTTTGGGCACATCTTTATATTTTTCTAGCAATTGCCTTCCTAATTCGTAATTTTCTATATTCTTTTCATAATATATAGCTTTAGGTTTAAACATAGTTGGTCTCCTTTACATTATTTACACTATATTTTTCCCAAAATTCCTTCTATTATTCTATATGATGTGCTATCAATTTAATTGACAAAAGTGTAATTTATGTTATAATTATTCATAAATATGTTAACTATTATATGAAAGGATTAGTATATGCAAACTTTTAAAATAATTTCTAAAAACCCGAGTCAGACAATTGATTTGGCAGAAAAAATAGCAGCTAAGTTAAAAAAGGGAGATATTATTGTTTTGTCCGGTGAATTAGGGGCAGGCAAAACTAAGTTTACTGAAGGAATTCTTACTTATTTTGGATTACAAAATGAAATATCTAGCCCTACTTTTACAATTGTCAATGAATATAATGCACCTCAGTTTGACATCTATCATTTTGATTTATATCGTCTTGCTGATTTAGATGAATTCTATGCAATTGGCGGAGATGAATATTTTTCTAAAGGAATATGCATTATTGAATGGGGAGAATTAATAAAAGATATTTTGCCTAAAAATTATATAGAAATAGATATTAAAAAAGACGAAGATGACGAAAATAAAAGAATTTTAACTATAATTTTACATTAGGAGGTATAATAATTGAAAATTTTAAGTATTGATACAGCAAGTGATGTTTGTGGCGTTTCTATTTTAGAAGACACAAATTTAATAATCAGAGACGACAGTAACACAGGACGTACTCATTCTGAATTTTTAATGCCCAAAATAAAATCATGCTTCGAAAAGGCTCATCTAAGCCTATCAGACATCGACCTTTTAGTATGTGACATCGGTCCCGGCTCTTTTACTGGCATTCGTATCGGAGTTGCCACTGCAAAAGCCTTTCAGGATAGTATAAACATTCCTACAGTAGGAATTAGCTCTTTAGAAGCGCTTGCCTACAATGTAAAAGTTGAAGGCCCTATTGCTTCAATTATTGATTGCAAAAATGGAAATTGTTATTTTGCTTTATATGAACTAAAAGACGGCATCTATAAAAATCTAATACCACCAGTTGCCACAAAAATCGACACTTGTCATGCCATATTACAAGTTAAACACTTGCCTGTAACAATTGCAGAAGGTGAACTAAACTCTTATAACCTAGGCCTTGCCGGCTTAAACAAATACACATCAAGTGATTACCAACCACAACCACTTTTACCACTATATTTAAGAAAGCCACAAGCCCAAAGGCAAAGAAAAACAGACTTTGAAATACATGATTTAAGCACTTCGAATTATAATTTATTAAACCAAATATCAGAAAACTTCAACACAGAATTTGATGAATTTTGGAACTTTGAAACATTACTAGACGATGCAAAATCTGAAAACTCACACTATATGCTTGCTTTAAATTCTGGGGAAATAATTGGCTTTGCCGGCATAAAACTTTCATTGGACTCTGCAGATGTAATGAACATTGCCGTAAAAAAAGAATTCCGCAATAGCGGAATTGCAACAGAACTTTTACAAAACTTAATAAATTACTGCAAAGATAACCACATAAAAAACATCTTCCTCGAAGTAAACGAAAAAAACTTTCCTGCAATAAACCTATACAGCAAACTTGGTTTCAAATTTATTGGAATCAGAAAAAAATTCTACAATACTGCTGGCAATATCTCCGACGCCCTAGTAATGCAAATGAACTTTTGAGGTGTTTTTGGGGACGGAGGAAAAAAACACCCCTTTTTGAACTTTCTTTTTTGACGCGAATTTTGCCAACAATCTACGTCCCTCTTGGCACATTTTTTAGTTATCACCATAAACATAGCTGATACTTCTATTAAATTTATTACATTCCTCGGCTCAATGCGTGGTTTAGCCATTTTAACTATTAAATAAACGAGCCTCTCGCGAAGCGCGCCCTCATTTATTTAATACTAAGAATGGCTACAACCACTCCAATCGCATTCGTCATTTCACAAATTTAATAGAAATATCAGCTATGTTTTTAATATTTATAATTTCAAAATGTGCCAAAAAGGAATATCCCTCGTGGTACACTTCATACTAAAAAGAGGGTGCTTTTTTCCTCCGTCCCCAAAAGCACCCTTAATACCATTCCATTTCCCATCCACCTATTATTACTGTGTCTCCTTCGCAAACGCCTAATTCTTTTAGTTTATCTTCTATTCCCATACGTTGTAAGGATTTTTGTAAATAATACATGGATTCATTGTCTTCGATGTTTATTCTTCCCATTAGTCTGTCTACTGCTCGGCCTGTTACTATGAAGGTGTTGCCTTGTCGCTCTGCTTTCCATTCATCGTTTTTGTCGTCTTCTAATGTGTATTCTACTTTGTCTTCTACTTCGACAAGTTCTTCTTTTGGTAATGTTTTTAAGACACTTGAGACATGGTCTATTAGTTCTTGCACACCTTCTTTTGTTGCTGCTGATATTTTGTATAGTTCTAAGTTTTCTTTTTTGGCTAGTTCTTCTACTTCTTTTAGTAACTTATCATCTTGCATTATGTCTATTTTGTTTGCAACTATTATTTGCTTCCTAGTGCTTAGTTTTTCACTATATTTTTTTAGTTCTTTGTTAATTGTGTAAAAATCGTCTACAGGGTCTCGTCCTTCTGAACCTGATATGTCTAGGAAATGTAGCAATAGCCTTGTTCTTTCTACATGCCTTAAAAATTGTATTCCTAGTCCTACGCCTTCGCTTGCTCCTTCTATTATTCCTGGAATATCGGCAATTACAAATCCATCGCCATCTTTGGTTTTGACAACTCCTAGGTTTGGTACTAATGTAGTGAAATGATAGTTTGCAATTTTAGGCCTTGCATCTGTTACATCACTTAGGAATGTTGATTTTCCTACATTGGGAAAGCCTAAAAGTCCTACATCTGCTAGTAGTTTTAATTCTAATATGATTTCTTTTTCTTCGCCTTTATCTCCATCTTCTGCGAATCTTGGTACTTGCCTAGTAGAAGTTGCAAAGTGAGAGTTTCCTCTTCCTCCTCTGCCGCCTTTTAATATTAATTCTGTTTGGCCTGGCTTTGATAGGTCTGCAACTACTTTTCCGGTTTCGGCATCTTTTACAACTGTACCTATTGGCACTTTGATGTATAAGTCCTCGCCATATTTTCCATTACAACGGTTTCCGCTTCCATTCTCTCCATTTTTAGCCTTGAATTTTTTATTATACCTAAAATCAATCAATGTATTTTTGTCTTTATCTACTTGGAAATAGATGTTTCCGCCATTTCCGCCATCTCCTCCGTCAGGTCCACCAGCTGCTACATATTTTTCACGGCGGAAACTTACTGCACCATTTCCACCATCTCCAGATTTAATTATAATTTTTGTATAATCAACAAACATTGCATTTCCTCTTTTCAAAACATTATTCAAAATAGTCTAATTTCATAGCCTTTTTTACTTTTTTCATTGTTTCTTTTGCTACTTTTTGAGCCTTTGTTGTTCCTTCGATTAAAATTCTATCTACTTCTTCTGGGCGAGCCTCATAATAAGCTCTTTTTTCACGAATTGGCCTTAAAGTCTCTATAATATTGTGTGCAAGCTGCTTTTTACAAGCTACACATCCTCTTTTTCCAGCTCTACATTCAGCACAGACCGTGTCTACTTCTTCTTTTGGGGTAAATAGTTTATGATAATATGCTACCATGCATATATCTGGATTTCCTAGGTCATCTTTTCTTATTCTATTTGGGTCTGTTACTGCACTCATAACCTTTTTAGTTATTTCCTCTGGAGTATCTGACAAATAAATAGCATTGCCTAATGATTTACCCATTTTTTCATTGCCATCTAAGCCTTTTATTCTTTTTGCTTCAGAAAGCACAGCTTTTGGCTCTACTAAAGTATCTCCATAGATGCTATTAAACTTTCTTACTATTTCGTGACATTGCTCTATTAGTGGTAATTGGTCTTCACCTACTGGAACTACTTCGCCTTCAAATGCTGTAATATCAGCAGCTTGGCTTACTGGATATCCTAAGAATCCATAAGTTACGCTTTCGCCAAACAGATCCTTTTTCTGAGCTATTTCTGTTTTTACAGTTGGATTTCTCTGTAACCTAGCTATTGTAACTAGGTTTGAATAGAATACTGTAAGCTCTGCCACTTCTGGTATCATTGATTGAATATATATAGTAGATTTTTGTGGGTCTATCCCTACAGACAAATAATCCATTGCTACCTCTCTTACATTTTTATGTACCTTTTCTGGATTATTAAAATTATCTGTTAATGCTTGAACATCAGCAATTAATATGTAAGGATCATATTCTCCACTATTTTGCATCTCTACTCTCTTTTTCAAAGACCCAAAATAATGACCAATATGAAGCCTTCCGGTTGGTCTGTCACCTGTGATTAATCTTTTTTTCATGTTTCATCATCTCCCTTTTTAGATGCGAACACAATTGTGCGAGAAATTGTAATTATTTTTCAACCTTATCGTCGCCCAAATCATCGTTCATTTCTTTTTTTCCATTATATTCATTTACTAAATATAATGGTCTATTTTTCGTTTCATTAAAAATTCTACCTAAATATTCTCCTACTATTCCAAATAGCAAAATTTGTACGCCTGAAAAGAACAATATTAGCAAAATTATAGCCTGATATGCTTGAATAGCCTCATGAACTACAAAAGTTTTTGCAATAACATATATAAAGTAAATTGCTAATACTACAAATGTTGGTATAGCTAAAAAAGTAGATAGCCTTAATGGTGAAGTTGTAAATGAAGTTATTCCATCTATTGCTAAATCTATCAATTTTGCATAGCTCCACTTTGTTTTTCCTGCAGCCCTAGGGTCACGGTCATAAAGTACTTCCTTTTTCTTATAGCCTATCCAGCTATACATACTTTTTGTATTTCTCTGAGTTTCCCTCATCTTTTTCAAAGCATTTATGCATCTTCTATCTAAAAGCCTAAAGTCCCCAGTATCTTCCTGTATTTCTACATTTGTTAAATGTTGTAACACTCTATAATACATTTTAGAAGTAAACTTTTTAAGCCATGTTTCACCTTTTCTGGTTCTTCTTTTAGCATAAACATCATCATAGCCTTCTTCCCAGTATTTAACTAATTCTGGAATTAGTTCTGGTGGATCTTGTAAATCTGCATCTAAAAATATAGCACAATCACCTGTTGCATAATCAAGCCCAGCTATCATTGCTACCTCTTTTCCAAAATTTCTTGAAAAGTCCACATAGCAGATTCTTTGGTCTTTTTCTCTCATCTGTTTTATTTCCTCTAATGTTTTATCTTTACTTCCATCATTAACAAAAAGGATTTCGAATTCATAATTATCCATCTTTTTCATTAGTTCTTCTAATCTTTCATATAAAAGTGGCAAAGATTCTTCTTCATTATATGCTGGTATAATTATTGTTATTTTTTTCATGTTCTTCCTCCTTTTTAGAATACACATAAATTCATTACATTTTCATTGAATATAATTTGGTCTTTATCAAAGTATTCCCAATTATTTTGCGAAAAATCCTCTTTTATTTGTTCATTATTTTCTACTACTTTAAAATCTCTACCTGTATAAAATTTCAATATTTGTGGTACACACCAATCTGCTGAATAGGCTTTAATATTCATGTCTCCCGAAACATTTAGACCTGGGTATACATATTGCATATTAGAGTCATGATATATGGAAATTGTATCTATTTTATTACCTGTTTCTTCTTCATACTTTGTAATCAGGTCCTTTATTTGTAAAGCAATTTCTTTATCTTTATATCCTCCTATATAGTTATCAATCATAAACGTTGAAAAGCATATATATTGTACAACTAAAAATAATATAATTAAAATTTCTATTATAATATTTTCCACATTTTTAAATTTGAAATTCATAAATAAATATGCTATTAAAAGCCCTAGCAATGCTGCAGCAGGATATGAACTTCTTGCTACGAACCAAATAGAGTCTGTAGCTTGCATCATCTGTGGAGCTATTGTTGCAAACATTGTGCCAGCAATAATATATACAGCTCCTAATGCTAATAATATTCTAGCTTTATTTTCTTTTATTTCTGTTACTAATTTATATATTAATACAATAAGAGCTATTGCTATAGCGGCTAAAAATAAAAAATGTGGCAATATATCATAAGTATCTACAAGCATCCTCTTTGTACCTGTAAGTATTTTGGAAAGTGATTCTGACAAATTTACTTCTCCACTTACTCTACTATTCGAAAAAAATAGTCTTATAGTTATAAAATTAAGGACTGCTGGAATTCCATATACTAAAGCAACTACTATATTATTTATAATAAAGTCTTTAATATTTTTAGAATATTTAATAATATATATAAGAGATATTGCTACAACTAGTCCCACAGTTCCTTGATAACAACAGTTTGCAATAAACATTAATATCAATGCAGGAATAATTGCTTTTTTATTTCCTTCAAAATATTTTATAATTTCTTTTACTGCCAAAACACATAGCAAAATAGAAAGCATCATTATTCCTTTTTCAACATAGAAAAACATTTCTAAGCTGAATGGATTTATTATTAGTAGTATGGTAACTAACATACAAATAAATTTATTAGATATTTCTTTACCTAAAATTTTGTTTAACTCATATAAGCTAAGTGTTGAGCAAATAATAGCAAAAATATATGACAGTGCATATACAGTTTCATTACTTGCACCAAATATGCCTTTTATGATATATAAAGCTATCCCTGTAATGTACCTTCCACAAGAGAAGAAATGTTCCACCATAGCATTAAGCTCAGTTGTGAATACACTATATGTATCTGGAGCATATTGTACAGCGAAAAATATTCCAAAAAACAATATTGTTACAGCTAAGAAAATGTATAAACTTTTATCACTAAAGTATTTTTTTACCGCTTCTCCTACTTTTTTCATTCTAACTCTCCTTTTTAGTTTTAAATGCAAAAAACTTGCTTATAAAGAAATTTAATATAATAACTATAACTGTTAACATTATTTTGCTAACTATTTCTGGGATTGGTGTTTTAAATAATATTACTCCTCCACCAAATTCTATTATCATAGTAAAAGCTCTACCAAGTATAAATTTAAAGAACTCCAGTAATTTTTCTTTAACAGACTTTGCTTTAGAATGAAATACCATGTCTTTATTTGTTATGTATGCAAAAAGTACTGCTAAAACTATAGCAATAAAATTAGATAAGTTTTCATCCCAATTGAAGAAATGTGTCATTATAAAGAATGAACCTACATTAATTAATGTGGTAAATCCCCCAAAAATTACATACAAAATGATTTCTTTATATTCTAAAAATAATCCTTTTATTATGTCCATATTTAGATTTTTAAAGTCAACATCCTTTAATTTTACTTTTTGTACCTCTTTCATTTATACCACCCTTTTATGCAATTAATCTATGTTAATTTTTTTCTTTATTATGTATTGTGGCCTTCCTTTACTTTCTGAATATATTCTTATTATATATTCTCCTATCATCCATAAAGATAGTAATATAATTCCACTTAAGAATGTCATTGTGACCATTATTGAAGTCCAGCCTGCAGTTAAATTATTCCATTTGAATGTGTATGATAAAACTGCATAAATTAAAATTATTATTGAAATTACTATAGAGATAATTCCCAATCCTCCAACTAATTTTAGTGGTTTTGTTGAAAATCCCATTATGCCATCTGATGCTAATTTTATCATTTTTTTAAGTGGATATTTTGTTTTTCCTGCAAATCTTTCTTGTCTTTCATATTCGTAAGGTATTTGTTCAAAGCCAACCCAACTAAATAAGCCTCTTAAGAATTTATTGTGTTCTGGCATCTGATTTATTACATCAACTACTTTTCTATCGACAAGTCTAAAGTCTCCTGTGTCTTTAGGTATTTCTACATCAGATAATGCATTTAAAGTTTTATAGAACATTTTAGCTGTTAATAGTTTGAATGCAGATTCTCCTTTTCTAGTTTTCCTTTTTCCATATATAACTTCATAGCCTTTTTCCCAATATTTAAGCATATCTGGAATTAGCTCTGGTGGATCTTGTAAATCTGCATCAAGTATAACTATTGCATCTCCTGTTACTTCTTTTAATCCTGCTGTTACTGCTGCTTGATGTCCAAAGTTCCTAGAAAATGATATTACTTTTACATTTTTGTCTTTTGCAGCTATTTCTTCTAATATGGATAAAGTTTTATCTTTACTGCCATCATTTACAAAAATAATCTCATGCTCATAGCCTTCTATTCCATCTAAAACCTTTTTTACTCTATTATAACATTCTTGTGCAACTTCTTCTTCATAGTACATTGGTATTACTACTGAAATTTTCTTCATTTCAAATTATCTCCCCTTTGTTTATTGTGAATTTTTGCTATTTTCATCAATTTGTTTATATCTTAGTAACTGCAATTCGTAGTCTTCTCTATGTTGTTTTACTATTGTTTGTAATATTATACCACATTGCTCAAAAATCACAGCTAAAGTTATGAGTCCTGTAGCTAATATAGCAGATGGCATTTTGGTAATATAGCCTGTCTTGCAATATTCTACAATTACTGGTATACCCACTAATAATCCAAGTATTACTAAAATTGCAAATATTATTGAAAAAAATCTCAAAGGTTTGTGATCTTTAAACATTTTTACTATAGTTTTTAGAACTTTTATTCCATCAGAAAATGTGTTAATTTTAGATTCACTTCCTTCTGGTCTTTCTCTAAAAACAATTGGAATTTCTTTTATTCTATATCTTTTGTCAAGCGCAAATAAGGTCATTTCTGTTTCGAGCTCAAAATTAGGGCTCATAACAGGCATATTTTTTACAAACATCCTACTAAACACTCTATAGCCTGTCATTATATCTTTTAATTTATTGTTAAATAATAAATTTATTGACCACCTAACTATATTGTTTCCAAATTCATGAAAGCTTTTCTTTATTTCTTTTTGATATGTTCCGTTTGATAGCCTATCACCTATTGCCATATCACATTCACCATTTGCTACTGGCTCTATAAGTTGATGTACAAACTCTGCAGGATATGTGTCATCACCATCAACCATTACATAAATATCGGCATCTACTTCTCTAAACATAGTTCTTACCACATTGCCTTTTCCCTGTCTGTTTTCATGTCTAACTATTGCACCTGCATTTTTAGCTATTTCGGCTGTTTTATCTTTAGAGTTGTTGTCATAAACATAAATATCAGCTTCTGGTAGCTCTTTTTTAAAATCTTTTACTACTTTTTCTATTGTTAGTTCTTCATTATAACAAGGAATTAATACCGCTATTTTTCCCATTTTTTTCTCTTCCTTTCTCTTCCTTTCTTAAGGTATCCATTCGGTTGGAAAAGAATTAAATTTTAGCTAGGAAAATAAGTTTGAAATTTATGAGACGTACTTTTTGTACGTTGATTAAATTTCAAATGAAATTTGACGACGCCAAAATTGTAATTATTTTTCAACCTTCTATAAATGACATATTGTTATTTGTAAAATAACGCAAATCTGCAACAAAGTTCCACTTATTGCTATTAATTTGCTCATGTTTTTTCCTTTATACTCTGTTTTTACCTTTAGTTGACTTCCAACTAATAGCATTAGCAATGGTAAAATTGGAATAAAGTATCTACCTTGGATTCCTAAGATTGAATCACTTCCAGGTGTTGTCCATTGTACATATAAACTAGTAAATATCAATGCTGCAATAGCAATTAATACAAAAGCTATAATAAGTTTTTGATATAGCTTAAATTTTTCTTTAACTGATTCATCAGCTATTGTAATCCATATTGCTAATATAAATAAGGTATAAGGAACAATAGAGTATATTTTTACCAATTCTCCCCAGCCTAGCTCTCCGCCAAACATCGTATATAAATAATCTTGTCCATTTATATTTAAAGTATACAAACAGTCTTGTATATATCTAATTGGGTGTAGTAAAACACTCTTTACTTGTAATGCTGAGTCTCCTTCTCTAAAGTGTGATAAATACATTCCAGAAACAGCAAGCCAAGCTAAATTAATTATCACTGCAATTGCCGTAATTATTACAAGTGGTTTCATTTTTTTATTGTTCTTAAATTTTTCTTTAGGTATAATAAACATTAGTAGTACTAGTGGCAAGTAAACTATTTTGCATAATGCCATTACCACAGACAATACTGTTAATATTACAAATTGTTTTTTTTCAATTATTGCATCTTTTTTATTAAATGCTAAACTTAGTACATAAGCTATATATAGAAATGCTACTGAAATTGTCATTGCATCTGGTGACAAAGACGAAAATCCTTCTATTGCAATTGGAATGAAGCACAATAATAGTATAAATTTCTTGCCAAAAGGTATTTTCTTTATAGCTAAATAAATGCATGCCATTGAGACAATCATATTCATTACTCTTCCTGCATAAGCTAACAGCAAAACTTTATCTGTAAAAATTCTTGCTATAGCTATACCTACTGCTTGTGGCACATATTGTACAAATGAATATACTGCTGAAGTCTCTGAATATAATAATGTTTTATCATCAGGGTTCAATGCCACACCCAAGTTTTCTGCTACATCGCTGTATGTGATTGTAGTCCAATCATCAGTTTGTACAGATGCTATACTTTTAGGTAATTCAGTACCTAATGTGTCTCCATCAATTTTTTCCATTAGATGTCCTGAAGAAACTTGATATGCTCTAAACCAATGATATAACTCATCATGATTTTTAAATGTTGGCATTACCAGTATATAAAATAAACATATAACTGGCACTGTATACAAAAAGATTCTTTCTATTTTTATATCTTTTTTATTACGAATATATATACTAATTCCAACAGCATAAATTGTAAACACCAAAGCAACTAATACAAAAAATGCTAGCCTTTTATTACTTAAGTAGAATTCTTGTATTGCAATTTTAGAATCAGAGGTTTTAACTGAGAAAAACTGTTTTCCCTCTTCTATTTCTTCAAATTGAATCCATAATGTATATTCTTTATCTTTTGAATTTTTTTGATTTTTAAACTTAAATTCATAAGTACTGTTTTCTCTAATATTATTTCTAGTTATAGTCTCCTGATGTATAACATTTCCATCTGAATCATTTATACCTATTGTTACTTTTCCACCTATATCGTTTTTATCTTTAAATGGTTCAAATTGTATGTCTACTCTTTGGAAATTGTTTTCCTCACATACTATTTTTTCTTCCACTTTGGTTCCTGGAGCTATGTCATTTACTTGGCTATCTGCTACTACTTCATCACTTTTTTTGTATAATCTATCTGACACACCTAGCGCATAAAATGACATAAGCCAAAAAGCTATAACCACAAAAAATACTATAAGATAAAATTTCCAATTTTTCGCTAGATTTTTTATTATTTTTTCCTTCATACTTCCTCCATATTAATATTATTTATAGTTGCTCTGCAAATCCTTTTTGTAGTTTATTGAATATTAAATATCCTATTACAATTGCAACTAATGAAACTGCAATTAGAATTAATATTGATTGTATATCTGGCATAGTCTGATTATAAAATATATCTCTATATCCATCAATTATATATGTCATTGGGTTTAACTTTAATACCCATGCGAAATTTCCTGGTATTGCATCTATTGAATATACTATAGGTGTTGCATAAAATAATAATTGTAAAAGCACACCAATAAAATGTTGTAAATCCCTTATATATACACATATACTTGATACTACAAATGATATAGCAATTAATAATAAATATTGTGCAACTAATATAAGTGGATATAATAGTACATATTTTGTTATTCCTAGTCCACTAAATAAAACAAAAGCAACTATAATTATTGTTGAAATTAAGAAGTTTATAGCCTCACTTGTAACAACTGAAATAGGCAAAATTTCTCTCGGGAAATATACCTTTTTTATTATGTTGCCATTTTCTACCATTGTAAATGACGCCCTACTGATTGCAGTAGAAAAGAAAGTCCAAGGAATTAGTCCACAACATAAGAACACTACATAGTTTTCTTGCGGATTTTTCAATATCATTTGAAATACCACAGTATATACTGCAATTTGCAATAGTGGATTTAAAAATGACCACAATACCCCTAAAAAAGAGTTTTTGTATTTTCCTCTTATTTCTTTTTTTACACTTGTTTTTAATAATTCTCTATAATTATATAGATTTTTAAAGACATTTACCATATTGTTATTCTCCTCTTTTTATTATTTTTCTTACAACTGGGTATAAATGCATTTTTGTAAGTATTATATAAAATGGATGTTTTATTTTATACTCTAATGTGTTTTCATAATAAAGCATTTTGTTTTCTTTTTTTTCTAGTTTCCAATCTATATCAACATTTTTCAAATTAAACTCTCGTGCCAAATAGTAATATTCATCATGCACACTTTCGAAATACTTAGTTATTAGTTCTTTTGTTATGTCTATGTTATTTTGCATTTTTTCTGCATTTTCTATTTTTTGATTATTTGGATTATCTTTTAAATTTTGAAATACTTTATCCATGTTTTTTACCATATTGTCAATTGTAAATCCATTCAAAATTCGTGGCCTAGCATTTTTCTTGTATTCATCTATGTTATTTAGTATTTGATTAATGCCTTTTACATAAGGTTCTATTTCTTTTTTCTTATAGTCATAATTAAATATATCTTTTTCTTTTTGCATGCAAGGCACAATCACACCAACATCTTTATTTATTAATTCCTTTTGACCACCAACATCGCAAGAAATTACAGGCACACCCATAGCTAATGATTCATAGGCAGTTAAGGCTAAGCCTTCTTTTATAGAACAATTAATTGTTAAATCACTTATTGCATATATTTTTTCAGTATCTTTTACATTTCCTAAAAATATCATATTTTTATCTACTTTTAGCCTTTTAGCTTCCTTTTTCATTGCTTCTAGTAAATTGCCATCCCCAGCTATTAGAAATATAAAATCATCTCTTTCTTTTTTTAAGCTTTCTATAATTCTTAATAATAAAAATGGTCTTTTCTGTTCAGAGATTCTGCATATATAACTAATTATATATTTACCATTAGTTTCTATATTGTTTTCTTTTAATATTTCATTTTTATTAAATTTGCTTGGATCATATATTTTTTCATCCACGCCAATATATATTGTAGAAACATCTTCTGGGTTTCTTTTAAAATGCTTTACTAATATTTTTTCACTATTAGCATTGCATACATAAGTTTTATCAATAACAGATGCAACAGAACTTGAGTCCCTTGAAAATCCGCCATTTCTGTTATACCATTCTTCCATGTGCACATAATCCATTATTGGTATTTTAGGATGTTTTACTTTTAAGTATGGCAAAATATTATATCCAAATGTACTATTTGTGTTAAATATAATATCAATTTGATTTTTTTCAATAATATAATTTATAAAACTAACCCAATATTTTCTATCTAAAAAAGTCGTTAAATCATATACTGCTGCTGATTCTTCAAAATATTGTCTCCACTCATTTCTATTTGGCTCTGTAGTAACAATAGTAAAATTATATTTTTCTTTATTGCTTCTTCTCACAACATCTAAATTAAACTTATCTGCTCCTCCCATTGCCATCCAAGGAATTATCATTAAGATATTTATTTTGCTGTGTTTTTGTTTTTTTATTGGCACACATATATTTTCACATTTTTCAACTATTTCTTGCCAATTATAGTCTTCTTTTGGGTATTGAATTCCATTTTTTATTTTACTAGGTCCTTTTTTTCTATCACTATCAATTTCATTCAATATTTTATTTACGTAAGACATTGCTCTTTTTCTATTATTACTATTGGACTGTTGAAGTTCGCTTTCTTCCTTTGGCTTTTGTCTATACCAAAATCCAAAGAAATTCATTCTTACTGGATACATACCTTGCCTTATCATTTTAAGCCATAAACACCAATCTTCATATACATTTTTGTCTCTAATTTCAAACCCGTTTACAGCAAAAAAAGCTTCTTTTCTAATCATGGCTGTCATAACTAAAATATTTTCTTTCATCTCTTTTTTAGGATTATACCATTTAGTCCAAGTATAGTTTTGTCCATCAAAATTAATTGTATCCGTATATGCCCAAGATGCCTTTTTATTTGTCTCTAATGTCCAATAGGCACATTCTAAATATGTGTTATTAATTAAATCATCAGAATCTAAAAAAACTACATATTTGCTAGATTTATTCATTTTCTTTGCTCCAAAGTCTCTAGCAGCTGCTGGGCCTTCGTTTTTTTTATGAAATACTCGTATTCTACTATCTAATTTTTCTATTTCTTCCAATTTTTCTATATCTGCTTTATTTGTAGAACCATCATCTACAATTATCCATTCAAAATATGGAAATGTTTGGTTTAATACACTATTTGCCGTTGTATCTATGTATTTATTCGTATTATAATAAGGTGTTATAATAGAAATTATTGGTTCTTTTTCTTCATATAGTATTTTTTCTTTTCTATCTTTTCCTGGAAATAATTTATAATCTATTTTCATATTTCATCCTTTCTAGCGAGTCTCTTTTACGTATTCATCAACTACCTCGTCTGTATTTCCATCCATCTTTATTTTTCCATCACATAACCATACTGCTCTATCACATAGTCTTTTTACAGAGCCCATATTATGTGTAACAAATACCATTGTTTTTCCTTGGTCTTTTAATTCTTGCATTTTATCGAAGCATTTATTTTGAAAATGTTCATCTCCTACAGATAAAATTTCATCAATTAATAAGATATCTGCATCTACATTAATTGCTACTGAAAATGCTAGCCTCATATACATTCCTGAAGAATATGTTCTTACTGGATTATCTATATAATCTCTTAATTCAGAAAATTCAATTATGTCTTCAAGTCTAGCGTCTATCTCTTTTTTAGTCAAGCCAAATATAGAAGCATTAAAATAGATATTTTCTCTTCCTGAAAAATCAGGATGAAAACCTGCTCCCAACTCTAAAAGTGAAGTTAATTTACCATTTGTTGTAATTGTGCCTTTATTTGGATATATAATTTTAGTCATTAATTTTAGTAATGTTGATTTGCCACTTCCATTTGTTCCAATTAGGGCTACAACTTCTCCTTCTTTTATTTTTAAGTTTATGCCTTTTAAGACTTCTCTTTTTTCTTTTCTGTTTCGACTAAATAAGAATAATATTTTTTCTTTTAGCGTATTTGCCTTATCTAAGTAAACATTGAAAGTTTTATATACATTATCTACAATTATTTTATAATTCTCGTTATTTTCTTTCATGCTTCTATTCTCCTTCTCGCATATTATACCATAATTATATCAAAAATCAACCTTTTGCCTCTCATTTATATTGTACACTAATGCAAAAACTTATTACAATATATAATAAAAAATTGCCACTATAATATTATAGTGACAATTTTTACTTTAATCTGTAACAGTTATTTTACAAGTTGCTGTTTTTCCACCATCTTTACTTATTGCTGTTATTGTTGCTGTTCCCTTTCCTACTGCTTTTACTACTCCTTCTGATACTGTTGCTACTTTTGGATTGCTTGTTATCCAATATAGTACTTTATCATTTACATTGCTTGGATTGTATACTGCATATATTGTTGTATTTGCTCCTTTTTTCATTGTTTTCTCTGTTGTCTTTAAAGTAATTTCTTTCATTTGGCTATTTTTATCTGTTACAACTACTGTACAACTTGCCGTTTTTCCTCCATCTCTTGACTTAGCTGTTATTGTTGCTACTCCTGTTCCTACTGCTTTTACTACTCCTTCTGATACTGTTGCTACGCCAGTGTTACTTGAGCTCCATGTTAACACTTTATCTGTTACATTGCTTGGATTATACACTGCATATATTGTTTTTGTTGAGCCTTTCGTTAATATTTCTGTTGTACTCTTTAGGCTTATACTTTGTACTTTTATTGTTCCATCTGTTACTGTTACAGTGCAACTTGCTGTCTTTCCGCCATCTCTTGACTTAGCTGTTATTGTTGCTGTTCCTGCTCCTACTGCTGTTACATTTCCTTCTGATACTGTTGCGACGTCAGTATTGCTTGATGTCCATGTTAGTACTTTATCTGTTACATTGCTTGGATTATATACTGCATATACTGTAGTTTTATCACCTTTCTTCATGCTTAAGCTTGTTGTTTTTAGGCTGATGCTTTCTAGTTTTACCGTTCCATCTGATACTGTAACTTTGCATGTTGCTGTCTTTCCGCCATCTCTTGATTTTGCTGTTATTGTCGCTGTTCCTACTCCTACTGCTGTTACATTTCCTTCTGATACTGTTGCGACGTTAGTATTGCTTGATGTCCATGTTAATACTTTATCTGTTACATTGCTTGGGTTATATACCGCATAAACTGTTGTCTTGTCTCCTGGCCTCATAGTTAAGCTTGTTGTTTTCAAGCTAATGCTTTGTACATGTACTATTGGGCTTGTTACAGTTACTTTACATGTTGCGGTTCTTCCGCCATCTCTTGATGTAGCTGTCAATGTCGCTGTTCCTTCTCTTATTGCTTTAATGTTTCCTTCTGATACTGTTGCGACGTCAGTATTGCTTGATGTCCAATACAATACTTTATCACTAGCATCACTTGGATTATAATTTACTCCTATCCATCCTGTTTTTCCTTCTTCAAGAGTTATGTTACTTTGCTTCATTGTTATAGATTTTAATGCCTTATCTACTCTAGTGACATTTACTTTACATGTAGCAGTTTTGCTTCCATCTCTTGATGTAGCTGTTATTGTAGCTGTTCCTTCTCCTACTGCCTTTACATTTCCTTCTGATACTGTTGCTACATTTTCATTACTTGAACTCCAATACAATACTTTATCTGTTACATTACTTGGATTATAATTTGCTCCTATCCATCCTGTTGTTACTTTTGCCTCTGCACCTACTTGTAAATTCAATTCTGTAGTTTGTAAAGATATTGAATTTAATTTAATATCATGAGGCATTGGGTTTGAAGCTGGCATGTCGTCATATACTGGTATAATAAATGTAATATCACTATTTAAGTTCTGGCTATATAAATCATAATATGAATAAGATTGATTTGTTGGGTCTTGTATATTTGTCATATATTGATGCGCAAACATATCACTTTCTTGTACTGTTTGGCTTTGTCCATCTTGCAAGATTTTTGTACCAACAACATCCCATTTATTAAAATATGGCGTATTTTGACCTGCATCTATGTATTGTTTTCCTATTAATTTTGCTCCTCCAACTATTGCTTTATACTGGCTATCCCAGCCTTGTTGTTGTGCATATACTAGTCCATTAGCTATTGGGTCACCTGTATCATAAGCTCCATAATTAAAGAAATTATAATATCCTTCATGTCCTGGATATGTTCCCGTAACAGAGCCACTTCCATTTACTCCTACTTCTTGAATGATTTTACTTTTTATGTAATATGCACTTACATTGCTCTCTTTTGCAGCTTCTACAATAATTTGTGAGTATGACATAGTTACATCATTTCCATTAAAATCTTTGCATGTTATAGTATTGTCCAAAAATGTTCCTTTAACAGACTGTTCAATTGCACTTGCAGTTTGTTGTTGTTCATTGTAAGAAGTCTCTACAAATTGGAAGATATTTTGCTCATTTAAGAAATTTCTTGGGTCTAAGTAATATGCAACTATCGCATCAGATGCACATAAGTAATCTTCTGTTGCTTCTATTGGATCTTCACATTGATGCTTCCAAGTCAATTCAGAATTTGCTGATACTCTATTTCTACGTATAGAGTCATCGCCTCTTTCTTTTTCTAATAATTCATCCCAAGGAATTCCAGTATAATATGCCTGGAATTTCCAATTAGGATATTTAGCCGATAATTCTTTAAGTTTAGTTTGATAGCTTTCTGGAAAAGCTGCAATTCCAGACCTTACTGTTTGATAATATTGTGCTGCATTTGCTATGTACGGTATAGAAAGTATTAAGCATATTATAAGTACAAATACTATACCTTTTAGTATTTTTCCTCTCATCTTTTTCACTCCTTTAATATTTCCCCTAATATCATTCTTCTTCAACAGTTATTTTGCAAGTTGCTGTTTTTCCACCATCTTTACTTATTGCTGTTATTGTTGCTGTTCCCTTTCCTACTGCTTTTACTACTCCTTCTGATACTGTTGCTACTTTTGGATTGCTTGTTATCCAATATAGTACTTTATCATTTACATTGCTTGGATTGTATACTGCATATATTGTTGTATTTGCTCCTTTTTTCATTGTTTTCTCTGTTGTCTTTAAAGTAATTTCTTTCATTTGGCTATTTTTATCTGTTACAACTACTGTACAACTTGCCGTTTTTCCTCCATCTCTTGACTTAGCTGTTATTGTTGCTACTCCTGTTCCTACTGCTTTTACTACTCCTTCTGATACTGTTGCTACGCCAGTGTTACTTGAGCTCCATGTTAACACTTTATCTGTTACATTGCTTGGATTATACACTGCATATATTGTTTTTGTTGAGCCTTTCGTTAATATTTCTGTTGTACTCTTTAGGCTTATGCTTTGTACTTTTACTGTTCCATCTGTTACTGTTACTTCACATTTTGCTGTTTTTCCACCATCTCTTGATTTGGCTGTTAATGTTGCTGTTCCTGCTCCTACTGCCTTAATATTTCCTTCTGATACTGTTGCGACGTCAGTATTACTTGATGCCCACGTTAATACTTTATCTGTTACATTGCTTGGATTATATGTTACTCCAACCCAACCAGTTTCTCCTTGTTTTAATGCAATTTTATCTGTTTTCATTTCTATTGATTGCAAACTTACGCTATTTGGATCTTTAACAGTTACTGTACAAGTTGCTGTTTTGCCACCTGCCCTTGAAGTTGCTGTTAGAGTTGCTGTTCCTACTCCCACTGGCGTAATTACTCCTTCATTTATTGTTGCAACTTTTTCATTACTTGAAGTCCAATACAATACTTTATCATCTGCATTTGAAGGCATATATGTTGCTCCTATCCAACCTTTTTCTCCCAAGTTTACAGTTACATTGCTCTGATTTAATTTAATTCCTGTCAACACATTTGTTGGCTTACTTACTACAACTTTGCAAGCAGCTAACCTTTGGTTATTTCCACTAATTGCAGTTATTGTAGCCTCTCCTACACCTTGTGCATAAATATTTCCTTCACTTACAGTTGCGACTTTAGAATTTGATGTATACCAATAAACCGTTTTATTAGTTACATTTGAAGGATTATAAGTAATAGGCATAAAATATGTTGGTTTAGAGTTGTTTGAAGTAATCTCCAAGTTTACTTCTGGTTGTTTTAATGAGATTGATTTTAATGTTACATCACTGCTTTTCTTTGTCAATTGATATGCATCTGCTATTCCTTTTGCATCAGCTTCTGCTAACTTTTTAATTTTATCATCTGAATTGATGAAGTTTCTATCTTGTGAATTAGTAATAAAGCAATGTTCTATTAAAAGTGAGCGCAATTCAACCCTTTGAGCATAACGAATGATTCCATAATAATCTTGTACTACTCCACTATCATACCATTCATTTGGCTGACCTGACCTTGTTTGAACACCATTGTTAGGTAGGCCCAAAGCATGAATTCTATTTAAAATTTGTACTGCTGCTTCACTTGCTTTTTGATAATATTGAACTTTAGTTTTATCTTGTGTTACCCAAATAGCAGCTCCTCTATCAGATGATGAGCCTGAATTTATATGTAAACTAACTATTAAATCTGCATTATAACTTTTAGCAATTTCAACTCTATCATATATGCTTGGGCAATCATTATAACGTGTTAAATATACTTTTACGTCTTTATATTGCTCCAAATATTGTTTCAAATATGATGCTATCTTAAAATTAACTTGATCTTCTCTAATTCCTCCAGATATAGCTCCTGGGTCACCGCCTCCATGGCCTGGGTCAAGAACTATGACAAAGTTTCCTGCACTATCAGATGCATGTACGTCTCCTGAAGTGCATATTATAAAAGCAACAAACAATGCTAATACGGCCAATGTCATAATTAAAAGTTTATTTTTCATTCTTTTCTTTTCTCCTTTCAATCACATACTTAACAATTACGGCAATAATTATTATCAATATTACCACTAAAACTACATATAAAATCACATTATTAGTTGATTGTTGGTTCTCAGAATCTCCAACAGTTGTCTCATTTGTTACAGTGTTTTCAACTCCATTTTCAGTCATGTTTCCAGGTTCTGTGCCTTCAGGATTTTCAACTTCTTCTCCTGATTTTTTTGCAGTTAAATTATAAGTTTTTATTGTTTGTCCATCCGCTGCTGTAACTTTTACCTGAATTTGCTGTGTAATTTCTGTTAAATTTTCATTACCTACAATTTCTACAGTTGCATTGCTATCTTCTGGCACTGCATTAATTTCAACCTTGTCCAAGTTTTTAGGAAATTCAAATGCATAATCTGTTATATCTGCACTAAAGTTTGGAGCTAATTCACAATCTTTAATTGTAAGTTCCTTTAAATTTGCATTTGTACTGCCTGTACTTCCTTTTGTTACATATATGTAATATGTTTCTTTATTTTGACCATTTTCTGCAGTTACATCAATCTTTACTTCATTTCTTCCATTTTGTAAATTAGTATTTCCTGTTATTTGCACTGTTGCATTTGAATCATCTGGTGTTGCAATTACATTTATTTGATTTACACTTTCATCTACTGCAATTACATATTCAGTTGTAAACATATCAAAGCTAGGATCAAGGCTATAACCTGAAACCTCAAGATTTTTTAACATTGGATCATTATTTCCTGGCTCTGCTTCAACTGCTGAACTAATTGATATTCCAAAAATTACTAAAACTATTAGTATAACTAAAATTACTGCTTTTTTTGTTTTCATATTTAAGCTCATCCCTTTCCAAGGCACAAATCCGGTTTGAAAAAAATTGTAATTATTTTTCAACCTTATCGCACCTTTTTTATACCATAATCTAATAGTAGTTTACATTTATAGACCGTTTTTGTCAATACTTTTTCGTCATTTTATGCCACTTTAAGCATGCCAATTTTTACCAATTTTGAGCACTCTTTACAAATTTTTTGCTTTTTAAAATGCCAGGTATTATCAGCAAAATATATAGAAATTTATTCAATGCTCCATTTATTTTTTTTACAGAATACTGTTTAGTTAAATAGCTAAACAATATGTAGTGTTTGATTGCATAAAGCCTTTTGTTCCAAGTAACACCTTGCATATTATGTTGTAAAATTTCTTGGAAATATTTATAATAGCCCTGTGGATTTTTAATAAATTGCTGATTTATGTTTTTTGTATAGCCCTCTTCCTGGTATTCGCAAATCATGATTGTCTCATTTACACATTTTATTTTATATTGCAAGTCCATTTCATGATACATTCGTGCTTCTGTTACAAATTTTTCGTTATTTTCTAATTTATGTTTATACTTTTTTCTAATATCACTTATGAACACTAAGGCTTTTTCTCCATCTTCTCCCTCTTTGAAATATAAATCAAACATTGTTGTTATAGGCTTTTTAAATTGTTTCCCCATGTTTTTTCCATTTTGATTACTTTTTAAAAAGCAAAATGCATAAATTTCTTGTAATTTTTCTTTCTGATATTTTTCATATTCTTTGCTTATTATTTCAAATGCATTGTCTGTGAAATAGTCATCAGAATCACAATCAACAATTAAGTCTCCTGTTGCTTTTTCTACCAAATTATTAATAGCAGCCATCTTGCCTTGGTTTTCCTGATAGAAATATTTAATTTCTATGTGAGGCTCTTGGGCAGTTTTTAGCTTTTCAATTATTTGTTTTGTTTCGTCTGTTGAGCCATCGTCCATAATTAGCCACTCTATCTCTGCATAATTTTTATTTTTTAATAAGCTATTATACAAATTTTTCAACAATGCTCCCCTATTATAGCTTGGAGTTAGTACAGATATTTTCATTTTTATTATCATCTTTCCTTTCTCTTACAATGACAAAATTGTATTACTTCTCTATATTTAGTAATTTTTCTATTTTAGCTATAATATCACTATTATCATATTTAATTTCACTATCAGTAGATTTTGCATTATTTGATTTTTTCTGCCATTGCAGAATTACTTTTCTCAAGCCTTTATAAATCCCATCTTCTGAATTTTCTAGCACTTCTGCATTATCATATTTTTCCACCGCTTCTCTTGCAGCAGTATCTGTAATTAATATTGGCTTTCCAAGTATTTTTGCTTCTTCTATTACCATACCATAGCCTTCGAATTCTGAAAGCAAACAAAAATAGTCCGCATTTTTTATGTATGGATATGGATTTTCTTTTTTGCCTAATAAGTGAAAAGTTTCACTTACATTATATTTTTCAATAAGTTCTGCTAAATGGCCTCTTTCTGGTCCATCACCAATTACATAAAAATTATGTTTTAACCCATTTTCTATCAATTTTTTATGAACTTTTATTATTCTATCAATTGCCTTTTGAGGCACCAATCTAGCAACTTCTAAAAAATTACAATTATTGTTGTCGTACTTTATTTCGATCTGTTCTTCTGCCTTTTTTAACACATTTTCAGCATCTATATAATTATAAATTACATATTTATCAATTGGCTCTAGGTATTCATCACGTAAATCTTTGTAAGTTTCTTGGAATTTTTTTAAATTGTCTCTGCTAACAAAAACTATTTTACGATATTTTGAATAAACTTTTCTATCAATATGCTTTTTTAGCTTAGCTTTTACACCATTACCAAATACCTGTGAAATATCATTGTGGACCCACGCTATTTTTTCTACTTTTTTGTTTTTTACACTAAAAAGCCTAGTTATAGGTCCTTCCAAAAATGCAACTTCAACGTCATAGTCTCCCTTAACATATTTTTTGTATAAACTTTTTTTGTTGAGCAAAATTTTTAAAGAAATTAAAATCTTTTGTTTTTTACTCAAATCTTTATATTTCACTTTATAAATACTCTTTAATTTGACTTTTTTCGACAATTGTTTTTCTAATTCGCCTTTGCCATAAAGAGTAAAAATGGTAATCTCACAATTATCGTTCTCACTCAATTTATTCGCTATATCAACTAACACTCTTTCTGCTCCACCAAGTGTGAGTCCTGTTATCCCAAATAAAATCTTTCTCATTATTAATCTCATTCCTCTCCTAAAGCACAAAACCAGGTTGGAAAAGAATTAAATTTTGGCTATTTCAACCTATTTTGCCTGCAGCTTTAATAATCCAAGGACATTTAGCTACAATTTTGATATACATATCTTTTGGCGTTTTGTTTTGCTTTAAAATTTTATTTTTCTTCCAATCCGGGAATTGAGCTTCAAGTCTTTCAAAAGTTGTAGTAATCAAGTTCATTCTTAACTTCTTATCCTTAATTTTTATTATGCGTAAAAACGAACTGCAAAAGGCATAGCGCGCATACACATATTCTAGCTGTTCTTTATAATTATCAAAAATATTTTTCTGTTTATAATATTCCACTACATGGTCAAGCACATCAAAAATTTCTGCATTTCTAGCATTTTGCGAATTTGAAATTGAATTTTCTCTCTGAACATAATGCACACAAGGCTCTTTTAAAAAAGATACTTTTTCTAAATATGGAATTAGTTTGTATGTAAACTCTACATCTTCATATCTATATCCCTTTGGGAATTGCACCCCAGATTTCTTCAAAATTTCTGACTTTATCAGTTTATTCCAGGCAACAACTCTCACTTTTTCTAGCATTTCTTGCTTATTTTTATATATTTTTCCAACATCTTTTTTTGTCTTATTAGGATACTCCCAAAGGAAGTCACACTCTACCATATCGCTATTTTCCTGCTGTGCTAAGTTATAAAGATGTTCATACATATAATTTTCTACATAATCATCAGAGTCCAAAAATGCAATATACTCTCCTTTTGCGTGTGGAATGCCAAAATTTCTTGCATCAGACAATCCGCCCATTTTCTTTTTCCAAAACTACAATTTTTTCTGGATACTTTGCTTTAAATTCTTCCACAATTTTCATCGAATTATCTTTAGTTCCATCATTTACAACAATTATTTCCATATCTTCCAAAGTTTGATTCACTAAGGAATTCAAACATTTTTCTATATAATTTTCTACATTATAAACTGGAACTATAACACTTACTTTTGGCATCTAAACTCTTCCCTTCAATAAATTTGGGCAAATTCCTATCATCAATAACATTCTTTTTATAAATTGCTTTACATTTCTAGCTTTTATATTTTGATACATCTTTCTTTTCTTTACTTCAGCCATAAATCTTTTTCGATCTTCTTTTTTTAAATCCTTCATTTTACTCAAAATTGCATTTGTATAATAGATTTTTACATCTTCTTCCACCACTTGTTCTAGTTGCATCGTATCAATTATTTTTAACATGCGGTCATAATGAAAAAACACATCTTCCATCCTTTTTATAGTTTTATCATAATCATTACTTCTAGTAATGCTATTTTCAACCTGCATATAGTAATACAAGTAATCTGGTAGTGATATAAAAGTTTTAGCTAACAAAATTAAAATTGGAATCAATCCAAAGTCTTCATGATATCTTCCTTGAAATTGCAAATTATTTTTTGTAAATAATTCTTTTTTTATCAAATAAATTGTTGGCGAATCTAGCAATACATCCTCGCTATATAGCTTTGTAAAAGCATCTTGTCCAGTAGTTGTTTCAAAAGTTGGTCCGCCAACTCTCTCTAAAATTTTTCCACCTGAGTCGAACTTTTGAAGTTTAAATTTTATCATATCAATATCTTTATCAATGTGAGGATGTAATACTTCTAATGTTTCCTTTGATATATAGTCATCTGAGTCTACGAACAATATATATTTTGCAGTTGCTTTCTCTATCCCAAAATTTCTAGCTTTAGCCACACCTTCATTTTCTTTTTTATAGTATTTAATTATATCTTTTTTGTTAGACTTTTCAATATATTGATTTATCAATTCATCAGAATTGTCTGTTGACCCGTCATTTATTACAATGACCTCTATATCTTCTGGTTCTATTTGATTAAATATAGAATCCAGACATCTTTTTATATACTTTCCTGTATTATATACTGGAATTATAAAGCTAATTCTAGGCATTTACATTTTTCCCTTCTATTATTTTTTCTAATTTATTTACAATTTGAGAATTGTATTTTTCTGGCTCAAATTTTTCTTTTATTTCAAAACCTTTTTCTATAAACAATTTCATTTTATTGTATACATCTTCTGTGCTTTTTTCTGCAACATATCCATATTTTCCTTCAACTTGCTGGTAATCCGAAACTTTTGTAGTTATTATTGGAACATTTAAAACAAAACTCTCTAAAAATGTGACTGGGTAACCCTCATAGTCTGAAGTTAGCAAAACGCAATCAGCTATCTTAAAATATGGATATGGATTTTGCTGTTTTCCCATAAAAATTATTTGCTCTTCTAAATGATTTTCCTTCACAAGCCTTTCGTATAATTCTCTATCAGGTCCATCTCCCACAAGTAAAATTCTAAACTTGCAATCTTGATCTTTTAATTTTTTTGCACTCTCAATTATACGTGTAAGCCTTTTTTGCCTTTCATCATGTCTTCCAACATTTAAAAATGTGACTACATTTTCTTGCTTGCTAATTTCTATTTTCTCTGTTGCCAATTTTTCAATTTGCTTATAATCTATTAAATTATTGCAAACTACAGTCCTTTTGGCCATCTGTGGGAAAATTTTCAAAAAGCTTTTTTTACCCTCTTCTGACACAAAAACTATGTTCTTAAATTTGTTATATTTTCTATCTTTAAAAAATTTTATTACTTCAGCTTTATTATCATTAAATAATGTTAAATAATCAGCATGGCACCACAAGCAATTGTTTTTTGAAGCAATTCTGCTTACAACAGATCCCATCATTGAATATGTTGCAAAACTTGCTGAAAAGTCAAATTTATTTTTGTACCTTAAATAAAATTTGACCCTTTTAGCAAGATTGTTTAATTTCCTTTTTAAAATATTTTGGCTATCATCAGGAGTATATTCTACAAGCCTAATTTTGCTATTCAATTCTTGTAAAAATACTCCCTGTTTCTTTTCCAAGACTATTGTAATGTCATAGCCTTTCTCTTGTAAATAATTTGCAAGTGTTATTAATGCCTTTTCTATGCCTCCAATATCTAATGAATATGCTGAAAATAATATTTTTTTCATATATTAAAATCCTTTCTAAATGGCACAGCCTTTATTTATATTGATTATCAACCTCTTTTAATATAACGTCATGTGCACTACCTTCAGCAATGCTTACATTTGAAACAAGTGTAAGTCTTGCCTTTTTATGAAACTCTGGAATGCTTATACTTCCACAATTACACATTGTTGACTTTATCTTTGCAACTGTTAGTGCCAAATTATCCTTTAACCTTCCAGCATAAGGAATGTAAGAATCTACACCTTCTTCAAAAGAAAGCTTCTTCTCGCCTCCCATATCATATCTCTGCCAGTTACGTGCACGGTTTGAGCCTTCGCCCCAATACTCTTTTACATAACCATTACCTCTTCTAATCACCCTTGTAGGGCTCTCATCAAATCTTGCAAAATACCTACCCATCATTACAAAATCTGCTCCTAAAGCTAAAGCAATTGTAATGTGATGGTCATGCACAATTCCACCATCAGAGCAAATAGGAATATATACTCCTGTTTCTTCAAAATACTCATCACGAGCCTTTACAACATCAATTAATGCAGACGCTTGTCCACGGCCTATTCCCTTTGTTTCACGAGTAATGCAAATAGATCCGCCGCCAACACCAACTTTAATAAAATCCGCACCAGCTTCAGCTAAATATCTAAATCCTTCAGCATCAACAACATTTCCGGCTCCTACTTTTACATTCTCTCCATAAGTTTTTCTTATAAAATCAATCGTATTTTTCTGCCAAACAGAATATCCGTCAGAAGAATCAATACACAACAAATCAACTCCTGCATCAACCAAAGCAGGTACTCTATCTTCATAATCCCTTGTATTTATTCCAGCGCCTACAATGTACCTCTTCTTATCATCTAACAAAGAATTTGGATTATTCTTCCTGTCTTCATAATCCTTTCTAAACACTAGATACCTCAAATTTCCATCATCATCCAAAATTGGCAAACATGCAATCTTATTCTCCCAAATAACATCATTTGCCTCTGCAAGACTTATGCCCTCATGAGCAGAAACAACCTTCTCCTTTGGTGTCATAAAATCATCAATAGGAGCATCAAAATTATCCCTTGAAATCCTGTAATCCTTGTCAGTTACTAATCCCAAAAACTTGCCATTTGGCGTTCCATCATCAGTGATAATTACTGTAGAATGCCCTGTAGTCTGCACTAAATCAATAACATCTCTCAAAGGCGTACCTGACTTAACATTAGAATCACTCACAACAAACCCAGCCTTGTGCTTCTTTACATGTTCCACCATCTTAGCCTGTGACTCAATAGATTGTGAACCATAAATAAACGCAACACCACCTTCACGTGCTAGCGCAATACCCATCTCTTCACCAGAAACAGACTGCATAATCGCAGACACCATTGGCACATTTGCATAATACTTAGCCTCTTCTCCCTTCTTAAACTTCACAAGAGGCGTACGCAAACTCACATTACTTGGTATACACCTCTCATCCGTCAAATTTGGTAACAATAAAAACTCATTAAAAGTCCTTGAAATATCATCTAAAATCTTTGCCATCTCATCAATCTCCTTCCCATCTCTCTTCTCCAAATCTAATAATTGTGACACAATTATACAATATTTTCTACTTCTTGTAAATAGTGAACTTTGGGGACGTTCCTTAAAGTTCATTTTTTGCCAAAAGGGACGTAGCATTTTGGCAATTTTTTGCCATTTTGCTACGTACCCAGTGGCAATTTTTTTACTATCACTATAATCATAGCAGATACTTCTATTAAATTTATTACATTCCTCGGCTCAATACGTGGTTTAGCCATTCTAAATATTAAACAAACGAGCCTCTCGCAAAGCGCGCCCTCATTTATTTAATACTAAGAATGGCTACAACCACTCCAATCGCATTCGTCATTACATCAATTTAATAGAAGTATCTGCTATGATTAGTTTTGAAATAAAAAATATGTCAAAAGTTCTCAGTAGCAAAAATAAAAGATGTTTTTTTCCTCCGTCCCCAAAAACACCCAAAAAATGAACTTTAAGGAACGTCCCCAAAGTTCATTTTTTATTTACTATTTACTTGCTACTTTACTTTCAACAGGATATACACTAATTTGTTTCTTTTCTTTTCCTTTTCTTTCAAATTTAACTGTTCCATCAATTAATGCATAAAGTGTATCGTCACTGCCTTTTCCTACATTAATTCCTGGATGCATTTTTGTACCTCTTTGTCTCATTAGAATGTTTCCTGCTAAAACAAATTGACCATCTGCTCTTTTTACACCAAGTCGCTTTGATTCACTATCTCTACCATTTTTGACATTACCTTGTCCTTTTTTATGAGCCATTCTATTCACTCCCTTCAATTTTTAATTTAATATATAGTTTTTCTCTAATTATTAAATATAATTATCAAATTGAACATTTTGTGTTTATGTAACAAGCTATATTCTTTATGCCTCTTTATGCTTCTACTTTTTCAGCTTTTTTCTCAGCTGGTTCTGCTTTTTTAGCTGTTTCAGCTTTCTTTGAAGCAGTGCTTGCTGTCTTTATAGCTGTTATTTCTACTTTTGTATATGGTTGTCT
>CALXJQ010000009.1 GCA_944388665.1 uncultured Clostridia bacterium | reverse complement strand
AAAAGATATTTTAAAAATTAATATTTTTGAAAAAAACTTCTCTCAATTCTAAAATTGATAAATAATATAATTTAATCATAAAATTTTTTATAGGGAATGGAATGATAATTAGAATTTTTAAAAAATATTAATAGGAACTTTTACATTTATAATGAAGTTGAGACAAAATAAATGTTAAAGAAAATACTTATTCAATAAAAAATTTAAAATTATGCTCTAACTGTGGCGTTAAATAATATATATCATAGTTTACATATTTTGTCAATTATTTCTTTAAGAATTGTAAATGATTTGAAACATACACATCATTTGAATAATTATTTTCATTTAGTTTGAACAGATGCATCATTGGTGCCGATGGTGGGACTCGAACCCACACGCCATTACTGACAACAGATTTTGAGTCTGTCCCGTCTACCAATTCCAGCACATCGGCATTAAATATTTAATACTTATATATATTAACACAAAAAAGCAAAGTTGTCTATACTGAATTTAAAATTATTTCATAAATAAAATAGCTTACAAATTTTGGAAAATAAAATTTTCATATATCATTTTAACAATTTCATAAACAAAAAAGAAAATTATTAAAAAAATATGATACAATTGGCATGTAAGCAAAAGGAGAAGGAATGTTAGAAAAAAGAGATTTGTATGATAATCAAAGAAAACTAACAGGAGAGCAGATATATATAGGAGAAAAAATACCAAAAGATAGATACATAACAACAGTAACATTATTTTTACAAAATGATAAACAAAAATTATTAATAGAAAAAAGGAGCAAAGAAAAAGGAGGAAAATACGGATTTATAAGTGGACACCCAAAAGCAGGAGAAACAAGTGTAGAAGGAATGATAACAGAAGTAAAAGAAGAATTAGGGCTACAAATAAAAAAAGAAGATATAACATGTTTTTTTACTACAAAGCAAGAAAATAGTTTTTTTGATTTATATTATTTAAAACAAAATGTTAATATCTCATCTTTAAATGTACAAAAAAAGGAAGTAGAATATGCTAGATGGTGTTCAATAGAACAAATAAAAGAACTAATAGATAATCAAAAATTTTGTGAAAAACATATAGAAGCATATAATGAGATAAAAAAATATTTAGGGGGTTGTTAATATGGCCACAGTAGCACAATGGGACGTAAACAATGTATGTAATCTTAATTGCAAGCATTGTAGAGTTTCAGAAAAAAATGACAAAGAACAATTATCTTTAGTTCAAGCAAAAATGTTATTGGCAGAACTATGGTATGAAGGAGTAACAAAGCTAAACCTTTCTGGAGGAGAACCATTTTTAAGAAAAGACCTTTTTGAAATATTAGAATATGCAAGAAAGTTCGATGATATTGTAATTACAACAAATGGAACACTCTTAAATGAGGAAGTATGCCAAAAATTGTCTGAATTTAGCAATATAAAATTATCAATCAGTTTAGATGGGATGGAAAAAACACATGATGAATTTAGAAGAAAAAAGGGAACATTTAAAACAGTTATAAACAATTTAGTACTACTAAAAAAATATAATATTCCTTATGCAATAAAATATACACTTTCAAAAGAGACTATCGATGATGTAAAAGACTTAATAAAACTAATAGCTGCCAAAGGTGCAAAAGAATTCAACATAAGGAGAGTAATTGCAGTAGGAAATGCAAATGCAGATATGTTAGTTTCAAATGAAACATATAAAAAAATAATCAAAGAAATCATACAAGAATGTAACGAATTAAGCATAAACTTTAAAACTGGAGATCCACTGCTAATACCAATATTTCCGGAAATATTCGGCATAGACTTAAAACATGACGACATGAACAAAATATATGCAGGTTGCCAAGCCGGAGATGAAATAATATACATAGACTACAAAGGCAATGTGGGGGCATGCTCATATATACCAATATTTGCAGACAACATAAAAGAAAAATCATTAGATGACATATTAAAAAATAACAAACTTTTTAAAGACTTAAGAGACTACAAAGAAAAACTAAAAGGAAAATGCACAAAATGCGACTACAAAATGATTTGTGGTGGCTGTAGAGCTTCAGCTTTAGCGCTAAAAAAATCATTATTTGAAGAAGATCCACTATGCCTTGCAAGATAAAATTGTTATAAAATTTGTTATGCCAAATGTTAATACATATAACGAAAGCATTACAAAATTATAACTATTTGGTAATAACATAAAAATAAAAAATTATAAATAAAGGAGGGATCTTTATGAATAAAAATCCAGAAAAGGCTAAAAAAGAAGAAGTAAAGAAAAATGAAGAAAAAAATGAAGTAAAAAAAATAATGACATGTAGAATGTGTGGATAATATAACAAAAATGAACTTTAGGGACGTTCCTTAAAGTTCATACTTAATTTTCTAAGAATTTAGGCTTTTATAGCTTTTTTAAGTGAACTTTAAAGAACGTCCCTAAAGTTCAATAAGGGGGAAAAATGAAAAAGATAGAAGGATTAAAATTTTTGCAAAAGTATTTTCCAGAAAGTACGGTTGATTGTACTTTTATCAGAGATGAGCAAGATGTAAAAAAGTTGATACACGATAAAAACTTTTATAGCGAAGGAAAACTGCTTAGAGTAAGAGGAGCAAGCAAAATTGGCTCTGAGCTAAATTTGCCAATGCAAACTTTTACGTCTCTAAAAGATATACAAAAATTTGTAAAAGCACAACATAAGCAAAATAAACACTTGGAATTTATTATTCATAGAGTTTCACCAGATTATTTTCAAGTACCTTATGTAGGAACTTTGGCGGTGTATAATAATAAAATTTCACCAAGCATAAGAATTGAATTGCAAAAGGTTACAGAAGAGTTAGTTGCTTCAATTGATAAAGGAAAAAGGCCGAGAGACTGGGAGTCTTGTTTGATTTTAGATTATGAGTTTTTAAGTAGAGTTCCAAAGATTTTGAAAAATGATAATGTGGATATAGCGTCGTTAAAAAGACCAATAGTACAATTATATAAAATAGGTGAAAAGATTTTTTCAATATATGAAAAAAAGGGACAAGATATAGAGACATATACGAGGTTTAATATATATGATTCGGGGGATATTTTATTGGATGACCACAGAAGTAGTGAATCGTTTATAAATAAATATAAAGTTAAGAAGTCTGATATATATACAAATAATTCAAGGAGTAAGAGTGTTTTGAATGAAATGGAAAGATAAAAAGGAAGCAAATTTCAGACTTGACATTTTGCCAATACTAATATAAAATATGTAAGAAATGACGGAAAAAGGAGGAATTAAAAATGGAACTAAAAGGAAGTAAAACAGAAAAAAATTTAATGGAGGCATTCGCAGGAGAATCACAAGCAAGAAACAAATATACATATTTTGCTAGCAAGGCTAAAAAGGAAGGATATGAGCAAATTGCTGCAATTTTCCAAGAGACTGCTGATAATGAAAAAGAACATGCAAAATTATGGTTCAAATTATTACAAGGTGGAGACATTAAGTCAACAAAGGAAAACTTAAAGATGGCAGCAGAAGGCGAAAACTATGAATGGACAGACATGTATGACAGAATGGCTAAAGAAGCTAAAGAAGAAGGATTTGACAAAATAGCATATCTTTTTGAAGAAGTAGGAAAAATCGAAAAAGAACATGAAGCTAGATATAATAAATTAATAGAAAATTTAGATGAAGGACTAGTATTTAGCCGTGATGATGAGAGAATTTGGAAATGCAGAAACTGCGGACATATAGTAATTGGAAAATATGCTCCAGAAATTTGCCCAGTTTGTAGCCATCCAAAAGCTTACTTTGAAATAAAAGCTGAAAATTATTAATATATAAAAAAATTGCCACAAGGGACGTACCTTTGTGGCAATTTTTTGCCATTTTGCTACGTCCCTTGTGGCAATATTTGACCAATTAGGTAAATAATGATATAATATTTACTATGTAAAATGAAGCTAAAGGAGAAAGGTATGCCTAAGTTTTTTGTTAATTCAACGCAAATAGATGGCGATAAAATTGAAATTATTGGAAAAGATGTAAAACATATAAAAAATGTTTTAAGGAAGAAGATAAATGATGAAATAATAATATGTAATCAAGATAATATGGAGAATTTTTTGTGCACGATTGTGGCAGAGAGCGAACAAAGTATTGTGAGTAAAGTTGTGAGCAAACTGGAAAGTAATACAGAGACAAATGTTAAAGTGACAATTTTTCAAGGTATTCCTAAGGCTGATAAGATGGAGTTGATAATTCAAAAGTCTGTTGAGTTGGGTGCTTTTGATATTACTCCAGTAGCTATGAAGAGATGTGTGGTAAAGCTGGATGAGAAAGATAAATCTAAGAAATTGGAAAGATGGCAAAAGATTGCTGAAGTGGCGGCGAAACAGTGTGGAAGGAGTATAATACCACAAATTAATGATATAGTTTCGGTAAAAAATATTTGTAACTTATATAGCAATTATGATATAGTAATTTTAGCCTATGAGAAAGAGGAATGTAATTCACTAAGAACTGTGTTGCAAAATTTAAGGCAGAATAGGAAATATATTGCAGGTGAAGATATTAAAATAGGTGTTATTATAGGGCCAGAGGGTGGAATAGACGAAGATGAGCTAGAGCAATTGAAAGATGATAAGTTAAAAGTGATAACTTTGGGTAAAAGGATTTTAAGGACAGAAACAGTTGCACTAGCTATGCTGTCAATTATAATGTATGAATTGGATAGTTAAGGCTGTATATAATTTCAAACAAATCGAAAGGAATGAGAGTTTGAATGGAAAAACAAACTATAGATGAAAATAAACAAGAAGTATTAGCTGTAATTAAAAAGGAAAGGAAAAATAAGAAACTTCCCAAAGATATTTTAAATAAAATATATAAGAAAATTTTTTATGCTATAGTAATGGCAATAGTTTTAATTGTATATTTTGCAGTATTAAATATGGCATATAATTCAATGCAACATGAAAGGTTGGTTGAGGATATTAAGGTATTTTCAGGTACGTTTTTATTAATAGGTTTATTGATATTGGAAAAGGCGTATAAAGAAGATAGAGGCTCTTATGCTGTAACTGGGATAGAGTTTTTGGTGATATCTTTTCATAGTTTGTCTATAACACATGTTATATCTATGTTTAACTATGACTTTAGATTTTATTTATTGACTTCTTCTTATATTTTTGCGATTTATTACGTGCTTAAAGGTATTGTAATATATGTTTATGAAAAAAGAAAATATTTAAAGAAGTCAAGTGATATACCGGAAATATTGAAGAAGGAAGAGCCAATAAAGAAAGAGGCTAAAAAAAGACTTGAAAATGAATCAGCAGAAGATGAAACTATTGTTGAACATGTTAAAAAATCAACAAAAGGTAAAAAGCATACAACCACAAAGGCAACAAAAGCAACAAAAACAACAAAAACAGCTAAAACGGCTAAAACGGCTAAGACTAAGAGCACTAAAAAAGAGGCGACGAAAAGAAAAACTGCGAAAAAAGCGTCAAAGAAATAGATATGTTTTATACGGGAAGAAGGTGATAAAGGATGATTAGAAGCATGACGGGATATGGAAAAGCAATATTAGATGAAGATTCTAGGGAATATCAAGTGGAAATAAAGAGCGTTAATCATAGATATTTAGATATTTCTATAAAAATGCCAAGGGAATTGAGCTATATGGAAGAAGAAATAAAGAGAGAAATTTCTAAAAAAGTAAGGAGAGGTAAAGTTGATGTAACAGTCAGCTTTAAAAATTATGGAGCAGAAGGCATAAGTATAGAAATTAATAAGGAGTTAGCTAAAGCATATATTAAAGAATTTAGAAAATTAGCAGAAGAAGAAAATTTACAAGATGATATCGAGGTTACAGAAGTGACGAAGTTACCAGATGTATTGATTGTAAAGGAAAATGAGGATGACCAAAAAATTAAACAAGAGTTGATTGAATGTGTCGCAAATGCAACAGATAATCTAGCTAAAATGAAGGAAAAGGAAGGAGAAAAACTTGCGCAAGACCTTTTAGTAAGAATTAATGAAATAAAAGAAAAAATAAAAAAAATATCTCGGACTTTCTACTGGACTTATTGAAGAATATGTAGTAAAATTAGAGAAGAGGATAAAAGAATTATTAAAAACTGAAGATGTAGATAAAAGTAGAATAGCTCAAGAGGTTGTTATATATGCTGACAAATGTTCTATAGAAGAAGAAGTAACTAGATTAAATAGTCATATATTACAATTTGAAGAACTTTTAAATTCAAATGGGAGTGTAGGGAAAAAACTAGACTTTATTATTCAAGAAATGAATAGAGAAACAAACACTATAGGTTCAAAGGCTAATAGCCTTGAAATCACAAATGAAGTTATTAATATCAAGACAGAGTTAGAAAATATAAGAGAACAAACACAAAATATTGAGTAAAATTAAACATTATATTTGAAAGGATTTGGTTTAATATGCAGTTAGTTAATATTGGTTTTGGGAACATAGTTTCAGCCCAAAAAATTGTTGCCATTGTAAGTCCAGAGTCGGCACCAATTAAAAGGCTTGTACAAGAAGCAAAGGACAATAAGACAGCGGTTGATGCTACCTATGGTAGAAGAACAAGAGCTGTATTAATTATGGATTCAGGGCATATAATATTGTCAGCAGTGCAGCCAGAAACAGTTGGAGCACGAATAGACAAAAATATTGAAGATGTCGTAGGAAAGACTAAAGAAATGTCAAAACAGAAAAATGAAAAAAAGGAGAGTGAGTAAACATGATAGTAAGACCTACAGTTGCAGAATTATTGACAAAAGCAGAAAATAGATATGCACTAGTTATAGCAACAGCTAAAAGAGCAAGGCAAATTGCAGCAGGTGACCCACCAAGAACAAGTGTAAAGTCAGAATCACCAGTTACAATAGCAGCAAATGAAATTGCAGAAGGAAAAGTTAAGATTATTTAATAAATTGAAAAAAGGCAGAATAAGAAAGGATGCAGTAAAAAATGGAGAAAAAACACATAATTTCGCTTGGCGGAGAATTAGCAAGTGGCAAAGGGACTGTTTCAAAAATTCTAATGAAAAGGTTAAATTATGGGGTCTATAGAAATGGTGATTACTTTAGAAAATTAGCAAAAGATATGAATATGGATGTAACTAATTTTAATATATATGTAAAAGACCATCCGGAGATAGATCAGCAAATAGAAAAAAGTGCTGCCGAATATGCCAAAGATCATGACAATTTTATTATAGATGCACGACTTGGCTGGTATGCAGTACCACAATCTTTTAAAGTCTACTTAAAAGTAGATATTAATGTTGCGGCTCAAAGGGCATTAGATGACCCTACAAGGAAAGATTCTGAAAATTTCAATAATATTGAAGAACAGAAAAAGGATATATTAAAAAGATATCAGGTGGAAAATGAAAGATATTTTCAACTTTATGGAGTTAGAAAAGAAGATGAATCAAATTATGATTTGATAATAGATACAACGAATTTAACGCCAGAGCAAGTCGCAGACAAAATAGAAAAAGCTTATAATGGATGGCTAGAAAATTAAAATGGGGCAGGAAAATTTCTGCTCTATTTTAGAATACGGAGGAAAATACATGATAGCAGAAGTAATAATAAATAGGGCAGCAAAAAAATTAAATAAAGGGTTTGATTATAAGATACCAAAGAAATTGGAAGAAATTATATCTGTTGGTAGCAAAGTTCTTGTGCCTTTTGGAAATGGCAAAAAACTAGAGGAAGGATTTGTTATAAGGTTAAAGCCTGATACAAATTATGAATTTGAGGTAAAAGAAATAAATAGCTTAGAAGATAACTTAAAAGAAGAGCAGATAAATTTAGCAAAATGGATGGCAAAAAGATATTTTTGTAATGTATCTGATTGTATTAAATTAATGTTAACACCTGGAACAAGAACTAAAGAAAAAGAAAAGAGGGTTCAAGATAAAACAATTGAGGTTATTTTGCTAAATACGAAGCTTGAAAAAGAAAAAATTGGGTCAAAAAGACAATTAGAAATATTAAGTTTTATAGAAAAAAATGAAGGTCTAACGATACCAGAATTAGAAAAGCAATTAAATACTTCAAGAGCAACTATAAACAATCTTGTAGAAAAAGGTTATTTGCGAAAAGTGAAGCAAAAGATAGAAAGAAATCCATTAGATGGGAAGGATATAAATCGAATTTTAATGACTGAATCAGCCAAAAAACTTACTTTGACAGGGGAACAGCAAGAAGCATATCAAAAAATTAATGATTCAATAACAAAAAATATTTATAACTCATTTTTGCTATTTGGAGTAACAGGCTCACGGAAAAACAGAAGTTTATTTACAGTTAATTGAAAGTGTAATAAAATTAGGAAAAACAGCAATAGTTTTGGTTCCAGAAATTTCACTTACACCACAAATGTTGGACAGATTTATTGCAAGATTTGGCAAAAGTAAAATTGCAGTATTACATAGTAAATTATCAATCGGAGAAAGGCATGATGAATGGAATAAAATAAAAAATGGAAAAGCGAAGATAGTAATAGGTGCAAGGTCAGCTATTTTTGCACCAGTAGAAAATTTAGGACTAATAATAATAGATGAAGAACATGATAGTTCATATAAATCAGAATCAAATCCTAGATATGATGCTAAAGAAGTTGCTAAGTATATAGCTGTTAAGGCAAAATGCCCATTGTTACTTGGAAGTGCTACTCCAGATGTACGTACATTTTATGGGGCACGTGAAGAAGAAAAAATAGAACTATTAAAACTAACAAAAAGGGCCAATAATGCAGAATTGCCTAAAATTGAAGTGGTGGACTTAAAGCAAGAATTGGCTAATGGAAATCATTCTATGTTAAGCGTTAGCTTGTATTCAGCTATTGAACAAAATTTGAAGAATAAAAAGCAAACCATTTTATTTCTAAACCGAAGGGGATATTCTACATTTATAATGTGCCGTAATTGTGGCTATACATTAAAATGCCCCAATTGTGATATAAGCCTAACATATCATAGTTACGAAAAAAAGCTAAAGTGTCACTATTGTGGTTATGAACAAAATTTAGTAACAGAATGTCCAGAATGTCATAGTGATAAAATACGATATTTTGGAACAGGAACGCAAAAATTAGAGCAGGAGATTCATAAACAATTTCCAATGGCTAGAACTATTAGAATGGATATAGATACTGTAAGCAAAAAAAATTCTGCAGAAGAAATTTTACATAAATTTAGAGATGAAAATATGGATATTTTGATGGGAACACAGATGGTAGTAAAAGGACATCACTTTCCAAATGTAACTTTAGTAGGAGTAATTGCTGCAGATAGTTCATTAAACATTGATGATTACAGAGCAAGTGAAAGAACCTTTCAAATTTTAACACAAGTAGCTGGAAGAGCAGGTAGAGGAAGTGAGCATGGAAAAGTAATTATTCAAACATATAATCCAAGTGATTTTAGTATACAATGTGCTAGAAAACAAAACTATGAAATGTTTTATGAGACTGAAATAGCTTTAAGAAAACAATTGAAATATCCTCCATTTTGCGATATAATAGTAATAGGTTTTAATAGCTCGAGCGAAACTGAAATACAAGAAACTAGCAAGTGGATTTATGAATACTTAAATAAAAAATTAAGTCATGACGAATATAAGGTTTTCAAACCAATGCCAGCGCCTGTAGATAAAATAAAAAATAAGTTTCGCTGGAGAATTATAATAAAAGGAAAAATGTCTGAAGAGGCAAATTTAGTATTGAATCAAAGTTTAAAAGATATATATAACACAAAAAATTTAAAAAATACTAATATTGCAATAGATGTAAATCCTAACAGCATGATATAATAGGAAAGGGGAATAATGATGGCAATAAGAGAATTAAGATATCAAGGTGATGAAATTTTAAGAAAAAAATCTAAAGACGTGGAAGAAATTAATGAAAAGATTCAAATTTTAATTGATGACATGATAGAAACAATGCATAAATACAACGGAGTAGGACTAGCTGCTGTACAAGTAGGAATACTAAAAAAAATTATAGTAATAGATTTATATGATGACAATGGACCTATTGTTTTAATAAATCCTGTAATTGTTAAAACTAAGGGAGAACAAGAAGTAGAAGAAGGCTGCTTAAGCTTCCCAAATGAATTTGGTAAAGTTAAAAGACCAGCAGAAGTAGTTGCAGAATATACAGATAGAGACGGAAAAAGAATGAGAGTTAAGGCAAAAGAACTATTAGCTCAAGCTATTTGCCATGAGGTGGATCATTTGAATGGAGAATTATTTGTAGACAAAGTTATTCCTGGTACTTTAGAATATGTTGAACCAGACCAAAAGGTTGAAAAATAATTACAATTTTTTTCAACCAGATTTGTGCCTTAGAAAGGAATGTGATTATTTATGAAAGTTGTATTTATGGGTACGCCTGATTTTGCCGTAGAGAGTTTAAAGGCGATATACAATGCAAAATATGAAGTTTTAGAAGTTGTAACAAATCCAGATAAACCACAAGGAAGAGGAATGAAGTTAACTGCTTCACCAGTAAAGCAATTTGCTTTAGAAAATGGATTGAAAGTTTATCAACCAGTAAAAGTTAAAAATAATGAAGAATTTATAGAAGAATTAAAAAAATTGAATCCTGACGCTATAGTTGTTGTAGCTTACGGAAAAATATTGCCTAAGGAAATATTAGAAATACCTAAATTGGGCTGTATAAATGTGCATGCATCATTACTACCAAAGTATAGGGGAGCAGCACCAATACAATGGGCAATTATTAATGGAGACAAAAAAACTGGCGTAACTACAATGTATATGGATGAGGGCATGGATACTGGTGACATAATATTAAAACAAGAAGTTGATATAAGAGATGATGAAACTACAGGAGAATTATGGGGAGAATTATCTGAAATAGGTGGAAAGCTTATTGTTGAAACACTAAAAGGTATTGAAAAAGGAATTGCACCACGAACTAAACAGAGTGGAGATTTTACATTGGCACCAATGCTTTCAAAAGAGATGGCAAAAATAAATTGGGCAGCTCAAGATGCATTACAAATTAAAAATTTGGTAAGGGGGTTGAATCCTATTATGGGTGCATACTCACTTTTAAATGGAAAAAAGATTAAATTTTGGAAGGTTGAAGTAGCTACACCTGAAGAAATTACAATTGAAAATATGAACTTCTTACGAAATGGAACTGTATTAATTTCAAATCCAAAAGATGGATTGTTTATAAAAACAAAAAGTGGAATTTTAAAAGTTATAGAAATACAGGGAGAAAATGCAAAAAGAATGGATATAAAAGATTTCTTGAGAGGAAATAAAATAGAAGAGTTTAGTTATTTTGAATAAAAATTAAGTAAAAAGGTTGTAAAAATTTGAAAAAATTGATATACTTATACAAGAATTTAAGTATATCAATTTTTTGATATATAGGAGGAGGAATAAATATGGATGAAGAAAATAAAACGAATGAAGTTACTGAGAATACTGAGACAGAAGAAATAAAAACAGAAAATGAGGGGATAGAGATATCAAATGATGTTGTAGCAGTTATAGCAGGAGTGGCAGTTTCAGATGTTCCTGGAGTAGCAGGAATGGCTGGTGGGTTTGCTGGCGGAATTTCTGAAGTATTTAGTGGCAAAAAGAATTTAGCTAAGGGAATAAAGGTAGATGTAGATAATTCAGAAGCCAAAATTGATGTAAACATTATTGTAGAATATGGAGCAAGAATTCCAGATGTTGCATTCGATATTCAAAAAAGAGTAAAAAAGGCTGTAGAAGAAATGACTGGATTAAAAGTAGAAGAAGTAAATGTTCATGTTCAGGGTGTTGATACAGAAAATCAAAATAGCTCAGAAAATGCAGAAAATAATAATGATGAAAGTAACAATGCTTAATTTGTAAAAGATATAATATTAAATGTAGGAGGAAGAGAAATGAAAGCGTTAGAAAAATTCACATTAATTATATATTCAGTAATTATGTTAATAGTTGCAATTATATTATGTTTATTAGTATTTAATTGGTTAGATATAGATATAGCAGGAGAAGTTGTAGAAGGAGTATTAGTAGGCCCTACATCAAGTAAAGTTGTATTAGGAATAAGCATAGTGTTTATTCTACTTTCTATAAAATGCATATTCTTTGATTCTACACCAAAGGAAACTACTAAAGAATCACAAGGGGTGCTTTTAGAGAATGGAAATGGTAAACTAATGATTTCTAAAGAAACTTTAGAAGATTTAGTAAATTCTGTAGCATTAAATTTTCAAAGTGCAGAAGAGGTTACTACAAAGGTACAACTAGACAAAGATAATAATGTTATTGTTTTTATTAATTTAGTTGTAAGTTCAGAGGCTGTTATTAAAGAATTATCTGCAAACCTTCAATCTAAAATTAAAGAAAAAATAAAATCAGCAACTGATTTAGAAGTAAAAGAAGTTAATATTAATATAAGAAAGGTCGCTCCAAAGCAACAAGAAGAAAAGGCATAAATAATGTAAATTTTTGCAATAGGAAAGGAAAGTGATAATTATGAACTTTAAAAATTTTTGGGATAACTATAAAGGAGCAATTATAGGCCTTATAGTGGCTATAATAATATTAGTCACTAGGTTACATGATTTAATACTAGCAATTGTTGTACTATTTTTAGGAGCATTTATAGGTAATTATGTACAACGCAACAAAGATGATGTTAAAAGTAAACTAAAAAATTTTATAGATAAAATGTAGAGCATAATAGCGAAAGGAATGAAAACTAAATGAATAGATCAGCTATGAGAGAGCAGGCGTTTAAATTAATATATAGTTTGGAGATTCAAAAAGCCGATAGTAAAGAATTAGAGGACCAAATTGAATTATATATAGAAAGTAATGAAATTGAAGACCAAAATGCCAAAGAATACATTAAAGATGCGGTTTTAGGAATTGAAAAAAATAAATCAGAGATTTTAAACAATATAGAAAAAAATTTAAAGTCTGATTGGAAAATAGAGAGAATTTCAAAGATTGATTTAGCAATATTAAAACTTGCAATATATGAAATAAAATACAAAGAAATTCCATTCAAAGTTGCTATAAATGAAGCGGTTGAGTTAGCTAAAAAATATGGAGAAGATAGTTCTAAAAATTTTGTTAATGGAATTTTAGCAAGTGTGGTGAAAGTATGAAATATGCAGAAATGGCAATAACAGTATCAGAACTGAATAAATATATCAAAGAAAAAATAGCCAGTGATGAATTCCTAAACCATATTCTTATAAAAGGCGAAATTTCAAATTTTAAAAATCATTACACAGGTCATTTATATTTTACATTAAAAGATGAAAAGTCACTTATTAAATGTGTAATGTTTAAAAGCCATGCTCAAAAGTTAAGATTTATGCCAAAAGACGGAATGAAAGTAATAGTGCTTGGTCGGAATATCTGTATTTGAGCGAGACGGAATATATCAAGTTTATGTGCAAGCAATGGAGGAAGATGGCGTAGGAGATTTATATGCTAAATATCAAGAACTAAAAAATAAATTAGAAAAAGAAGGATTGTTTGATGCTGCGCATAAAGAGAAAATACCAATGTTGCCTAAGGAGATTGGTGTATTGACTTCGCAAACTGGTGCAGTTATAAGAGACATAATAAATGTCTCTACAAGAAGAAATCCAAATGTACATATTAGGCTTTTACCAGTTCCTGTTCAAGGAGAAGGGGCTGCTGAAAAAATAGTAAAAGGAATTGAATTTATGAATAAAAATAAATTAGCAGATGTTCTTATTTTAGCAAGAGGAGGGGGCTCATTAGAGGACCTTTGGCCATTTAATGAAGAATGTGTAGCTTATAGTATATATAATTCTGAAATTCCAATTATTTCTGCAGTAGGACATGAAACAGATTTCACTATAGCAGATTTTGTGGCAGATTTAAGGGCACCAACTCCATCTGCAGCTGCAGAGCTTGCTGTGCCAGATATTTATGAAGTTAAACAAAAAATTATAGATTATAAAAGTAGACTTAGGATGGCACTATTAAAAAAATTGGAAGTTATGAGGCTAAGATATGAAAAGTGCATGAGGAGTGTAGTATTTAGGGAGCCTACCAGACGAATTAATGATGAATATATTAAAGTTGATGCATATATTAAGCAATTAGAGAATTTAATTAAGACAAAATACGAAAAGGAAAAAGCCAAATATGCAGAAGTAGTAGCTAAATTGGATGCTTATAGCCCACTAAAGACGTTGGCTAGAGGATATTCTATCACTGAAAAGGATGGAAAAATTATAAAAAGCGTAAATCAATTAAAAAAGGATGATATAGTAGAAATTAGGTTAACTGATGGCTGTAAAAAGTCTCAAATTATTGAATAGCTAAAACGAAAGGAATGATAAAATGAAAAAGAGCTTTGAACAGGAAATGGAAGAGCTAGAAAAAATTGTTGCTGAATTAGAAACTGGAAAATTAAATTTAGATGATTCTGTAGCTAAATTTGAAGAAGGCGTAAAAATATCTAAAGAATGTAACGAAATGCTTGAAAATGCTGAAAAGAAAATAACAATGCTAATAAATCAAGATGGAGAAGTAAAAGAAGAGGATTTTGTAGTTAATAAAGAAAATTAATGAGGGGAAAACAGTAAATGAACAATTTTATAGGATTTATACAAAATAAATATATATATATTCCATTCCTTTTGTGGTTTGGAATACAATTATTTAAACTGATTTATGACTTGGTGACAACCAAAAAATTTAATTTTAAAAGAATACTAGGGGCTGGAGGAATGCCAAGTTCACATTCAGCTGTAGTAGCAGGAATAACTACATTAATAGGAAAATATGAAGGTGTTAATACACCTTTATTTGCGCTATCTTTAGTAGTAGCTTTTGTAGTTATGTATGATGCTTGTGGCGTAAGAAGGGCTGCAGGTAAACAGGCGGCAATGCTAAATAAAATAATTGAAACACCAGGGCTTACAGGTATGCAAGTATCAGGAAAGCTAGTTGAAGTTTTAGGACATACTCCTTTTCAAGTGCTTGTAGGAGCTTTAATTGGAATTGTTGTAGGACTTATAGCATAGAGGTGGAGGTGTATTAAATGACAGACATAGAGATTGCAAGAAATACTAAATTAGATAAAATAGTTGATATAGCGGAAAGATTAGGACTTTCAGAAGATGATATAGAGCTATATGGAAAATACAAAGCCAAAATATCAGAAAAAGTTTATAAAAGAATGAAGGATAAGCAAAATGGAAAATTAATACTAGTAACAGCAATAAGCCCAACACCACTAGGAGAGGGAAAAACTACTATGTCTATTGCTATTGCAGATGGACTAAGAAAAATAGGAAAAAAATCTGTATTAACTTTAAGAGAGCCTTCACTAGGGCCTGTATTTGGAATAAAAGGAGGGGCAACAGGTGGAGGATATTCACAAGTGGCACCAATGGAAGATATAAACCTTCACTTTACTGGTGATATTCATGCTATAACTGCTGCAAATAATTTGCTTTCTAGCTTAATAGATAATCACATATATTTTGGCAATGAATTAGGGTTTGATAAAGTAGTTTGGAAAAGATGCATGGACTTAAATGATAGGCAGTTGCGTGAAGTAGAAACAGGACTTTCAGGAGAAACGAAAATTGTACCAAGGCGTGATACATTTGACATTACTGTTGCATCAGAGATAATGGCTATTTTATGCTTATCAAAAGATATAAAAGACTTAAAGGAAAAATTGGGAAACATTATTATTGGCTATACTAAAGATGATATGCCAATATATTGTAAGCAACTAAAGGCAGAAGGTGCTATGACAGTTTTATTAAAAGATGCAATAAAACCAAATTTAGTGCAAACATTAGAGCACACTCCTGCAATTATACATGGAGGGCCATTTGCTAATATTGCTCATGGATGTAATAGTATAATTGCAACAAAATTGGCTTTAAAACTTGGAGATTATGTTGTTACAGAGGCAGGCTTTGGCGCTGATTTGGGTGCAGAAAAGTTTTTGGATATAAAAGCTAGAAAAGCTGATGGATTGATACCTGATTGTGTAGTTTTAGTTGCTACAATCAAGGCAATTAAGTATCATGGTGGTATTCCGAAAGATAGAATACAAGAAGAAAATCTGCAAGGATTAGAAGCAGGCTTACCAAATATATATAAGCATATAGATAATATAAAAAATAAATTTGGATTAAATGTAATAGTAGCAATAAATAAATATAATCAAGATAGTGAAAAAGAGATTGAATTTTTACGTCAAAAACTAAAAGAAAAAGGTGTAGAAATGAGCTTAGTTGAAGGATGGGCAAAAGGCGGAGAAGGAGCTACAGATATAGCAAATAAATTAGTAAATGCAACGGCTTCTAAATCTTCAAATTTCAAGTATATATATAATTTGGATAACTCAATAAAAACAAAAATTAATAAAGTAGCTACAGAAATTTATGGGGCAAAAGACGTAAAATATTCCGAAAAAGCTTTAGCAGAGATTAAGAGAATTGAAAATTTAGGAGCAGAATATAAAAATTTACCTATATGTATTGCTAAAACACAATATTCTTTTTCAGATGACCCAAAAAATTTAGAGTGTAAAGAAGATTTTGATATTACAATTAGAGATATTGAATTAAAAGCTGGAGCTGGATTCATCGTGGCACTTGCAGGCAAAATTATGACAATGCCAGGTCTTCCAAAAGTACCAGCAGCTGAAAATATTGATATAGATGAAGATGGAAATGTAAAAGGTATTTTTTAATGTAAAACCCAGCAACAAGGGCAGCTTAAGGGGGCAAAGTTAATGAATGATAAGATAGTTATAAAAGGAGCAAAAGAACATAATTTAAAAAATATAAATTTAGAGATACCAAGAGATAAATTAGTTGTAATTACAGGCTTATCAGGCTCTGGAAAGTCTAGTTTAGCATTTGATACTTTGTATGCAGAAGGACAAAGAAGATATGTGGAAAGTTTATCATCTTATGCAAGACAATTTTTAGGATTAATGGAGAAACCTGATGTAGAAAGCATTGAAGGGCTTTCGCCAGCAATTTCTATTGACCAAAAAACGACATCTAAAAATCCGCGTTCAACTGTAGGAACTGTTACTGAAATATATGATTATATACGTTTATTATATGCAAGAATAGGAGTTCCATATTGTCCACATTGCCATAAAAAAATAGAAAAGCAATCAATAGACCAAATTATTGATAATATTATGAGTTTGCCAGAAGGCACAAAATTACAAATATTGGCACCAGTAGTAAGAGGCAGAAAAGGTGAATTCACAAAACAATTAGAAGGATATGAAAAAGAAGGCTTTGTTCGTGTTAGAGTAGATGGAGAGATGTATGAGCTTTCTGATGATATTCAAATAGATAGAAAAAAGAAACACAATGTAGAATTAGTTATAGATAGACTAGTAATGAAAAGTGATATTAGAAGTAGGCTAACCGAATCAGTTGAAATTGCCTTAAAACATGCAGAAGGATTAGTTTTAGTTGATGTAGTAGGACAAAAAGAGCCAATACTTTATAGTACTAATTATGCGTGCCCTGACTGTGGCTTTAGCTTTCCTGAACTTACACCTAGGATGTTTTCATTTAATAATCCATTCGGTGCATGCCCTGTATGTACAGGAATAGGGTATTTAATAAAAATATATGAAGATTTAATTATTCCAGATAAAAATAAAACTCTATATGATGGTGTAAAGGCATTCGGCGCAAGCACAATGAAAAAGGGCGACACAATGGCAAAAATGTATTTCGAAAGTATTGGTAAACATTATGGAATAGATATAAGAAATAAGAAAATAAAAGATTTACCAAGGTCTTTTATGGAAAAGATATTATATGGAACAGGGGACGAAGAAATTGATTTCGAATATGAATCTTATGCAGGCATAAGAAGGTTTAGGGCACCTTTTGAAGGTGTAATTCCAACATTAGATAGACGTCACAATGAGACAAAGTCACAAGGTATGAGAGAGTTCTATGAAATGTATATGAGTAATTCACCTTGTTATGCATGCCATGGAGCAAGACTAAGACCAGAAATTTTGTCAATAAAAGTTGGAGACAAGAATATAAATGAATTAACAGATATGCCGATAAATAAGATTAAGGAATATCTAAATAATCTTGAATTAAATAAGACTGAAACAATGATTTCTGAACTAATATTAAAAGAAATAGATAAAAGACTTCAATTTTTAATTGATGTAGGATTGGAATATTTGACTTTATCAAGAAGTGCAGGAACACTTTCAGGAGGGGAAGCTCAAAGAATAAGATTAGCTACACAAATTGGATCAGGCTTAACAGGAGTGCTATATATTTTAGACGAGCCAAGTATTGGACTTCACCAACGAGATAATGACAGATTACTTGCAACATTAAAGAAACTAAGAGATCTAGGAAATACTTTGATAGTTGTAGAACATGATGAAGATACAATGTATGCAGCAGATCAAGTAATAGATATTGGCCCAGGTGCTGGAGTACATGGTGGTAGAGTTATGGCTCAAGGAACTGCAGAAGAAATTAAAAATGTACCAGATTCAATAACTGGTCAATATTTAAGCGGAAGAAAGAAAATTCCAGTTCCAAAAAAGAGAAGAAAAGCAGTAAAATCTAAAGTCATAGAGGTTCAAGGAGCAACTGAAAACAATTTAAAAAATATTAGTGTAAAGTTTCCTTTAGGCGTATTTACATGTGTTACAGGAGTTTCAGGCTCTGGAAAATCTACTTTGGTAAATGAAGTTTTATATAAAACTATAGCTAAAGAATTGAATGGTTCTAATGAAAAACCAGGAAAGTGTAAAGGAATCAAAGGATTAAATAATATAGATAAAATAATAAACATAGATCAGTCACCTATAGGAAGAACTCCAAGGTCAAATCCAGCTACTTACACAGGAGTGTTTGATTTAATAAGAGACATTTTTGCAATGACTGAAGAAGCAAAAATGCGTGGATATAAAAAAGGTAGGTTTAGCTTTAATGTACCAGGTGGAAGGTGCGAGAGTTGTAATGGAGACGGAGTTCATAAAATTGAGATGCACTTTTTACCAGATATATATGTGCCTTGTGAAGTGTGCAAAGGAAAGAGATATAATCATGAAACTTTGGAAGTCAAATACAAAGGCAAAAATATCGCTGATGTTTTAGATATGACAGTTGAAGAAGCTTTGACATTCTTCGACAAAATACCAAAAATCAAGCAAAAAATCCAGACTTTATATGATGTAGGATTAGGCTATATAAAACTAGGACAACCTTCAACTACACTATCAGGAGGGGAAGCTCAACGTGTAAAACTTGCAACTGAACTTTCAAAAAGAGCTACTGGAAAAACTTTGTATATATTAGATGAACCTACTACAGGCCTTCATATTGCAGATGTTCACAGATTGGTGGATATTTTGCAAAGACTAGTTGATACTGGAAATACAATAATTGTTATTGAACATAATTTAGACTTAATAAAAACTTGCGATTATATTATCGACTTAGGCCCAGAGGGCGGAGACGCTGGAGGAGAAGTCGTTGCAGTAGGAACGCCAGAACAAATTTGTAAAAATGAGAGAAGCTATACAGGTAAGTTTTTGAAAAAATATTTGGAGTAATTTTATTATATGTATTAGTATAAAATTAAATAAATTTGTGCAAAATATTTTAAATAGAGAATGTCTGGATAAAAATCCAGGCATTTATTAAAGGAGTTGGTAAATTTGTTTAATTTTAGAACAGACTTGGCGTCAGAAAGAAGAGATATATATCAAAAAGCAAATAACTTGGAAGAAATTGATGGAATAGAGACAAATGAAGAAGAAATTGATGAAAATATAAAAGTTGAAAGGGTAAAAATTACTAATGAAAATGGACAAAATGCAATAGGAAAACCAATAGGCAATTATATAACAATTGATATAAAAAAACTAAAAATTGCACAAGAAGAAGAATTACAAAAGTCTGCAGACACATTAGCAAATGAATTAAGAAAAGTTATTGATGCTCATATTGATAAAAGCGGGGAAATTCTTGTGGTTGGTTTAGGAAATGTTTATGTAACACCTGATAGTCTTGGCCCAAAGGTTGTTAACGAAATAGAAGTGACAAGACATATTATTAATTATTTGCCACAATATGTAAATGAAGGCACAAGAATGGTAAGTGCTATAGCCCCAGGAGTGCTTGGTACAACTGGAATTGAGACAGTAGAAATTTTAAAGGGAATTGTAGATAATATCCATCCTAAAATGGTTATTGTAATAGATGCATTAGCTTCGAGAAGTATCGAAAGAATTAGCAGTACAGTTCAATTATCAGATACAGGCATAGTACCAGGAGCTGGGGTAGGAAACACAAGAAATGAAATTAGCCAAAAAACTCTTGGAATACCAGTTATAGCAATAGGAATTCCAACTGTTGTAGAAACAGCGGTGTTAGTAAATGACTGCCTAGATATTTTTATTGAAAAATTGCAAGATGAAGCAAAATCAAATGATTATTTGAATCAGCTTAAGGAAGAGGATAACTATGAAGAAATTAAAGAAGTATTGAATCCTAAAGATTACAATTTAATAGTAACACCAAAAGAAATTGATGGATTAATCGAAAATATGAAGGAAGTTGTTTCAAGAGGAATTAATGCAGCAGTTTAAAAATTTTTATTTCTTACTTGACTTATATAGTATTATTTGTTTAAAATAGAATAAAGAGAAATTTATTGAAAAGGGGAAAATAAGATGGATGAATTGAAAAAAGAAGAAACGAAAGAAAAAATAACAAAAGATGCTGAAACAAAAGCTAAAAGAGAAGAAATTGTTGAAAAAAGGACGATTGAACAATTATTAAGAGATTTAAGAATAAATAGAAATTGGAGTTATTATAATTTAATAGAAGAATTAAATAAACAAGGATTAAAAAATTTGACAGTAAAGCAAGTGAGAAAATGGGAATTTGGTTTGGAATATCCTAATTTAGATACTATAAATAAGCTAGCAAAAGTTTATGACGAATCTGCTACAAGGTTCTTAATGGCAAGAACTAATAGCTTTGAAGCTGGTAAAGGTTTAATTCGCTCAACTGCAATAAAATGGATTAGTTATTTCTTTGGAGTGTCAATAAAAACAGCCATAGTATTATTATACATATTTTTATTTGTGCTTTTAATATTTTCATTTATATTTTTCATGAGAAGTATGAATGGGCTTATAGTAATCAATCATTTGTAATATTAAAAATATAAAAAATGTTGCAAAAAGTGACTTATTAATATATAATGTGAAAAAAGAGAAAAAAAGGAGGATTTCGTTATGGAAGAAAAAGAAGCAAAATTCAAAAAAGTAGATGATCCAAAAAAATTAGAAGAAATGAGTAATTCAGAAACAAAAGCAGAAAAAAAGGCTGCTAAAAAGGCTAGTAAAGAAACTAAAAAGAAGGAAAAATCACAAAAAACTACTAAAAATAAAACTGCTGCAATTGTTGCTATAGTAGTATTAGTAGTTATCATAATAGCTATAGCTGCAAGTGTACTATTTTCATTAAATAGCCCTAAGGCAAGTTTAAATTATATTTTAACAGCTTTAAGAGATGCTGATTTCTCAAAAATAGAAAACTATAACCAATTATTATCATCATCAGGCATTATAAATGGTGATAGTATCAATCAGGATACACAAAAACTTTTATTTGAAAAATTAGAGTGGAAAATAAATAGTGTGGAGCAGGAAGGTGATAATGCTACAGTTGAAGTAGAAATAACAAATAAAGACTTTCAAAAAATAATAAGTAATAGCATGCAAAAAGCTTTAGCTTCTGCCTTCAATGGAGAAGACATGTCAGATGAAACCGTTTCAAACTATCTAATTGAAGAATTGCAAGATGATAGCGTTGGAACAACAACAGTTACTCGAACAATTCAAATGGTAAAACAAGATGGAAAATGGGGAGTAACAGATGCTAAAAGCTTAATAGAAGCTTTACTACCAGGCTTGAGCGAAACAATAAATTCTATAGGATTAAGTGATTAAAAAATAAGTCGCCATTTAAAATTAAAATAAATGGCGATTTTTTTGTTTCTAAATATTAAAGTGTTCCCAAAAGTAACCGTTAATAAATTTTTTGCATACAATGGTGTATAAGTTTTAATTTTTCAGTAGATAATAAATTTATTAGAAAGGGGAAACATTTTATTATGAAATCATTATGCATAAAAACAAACGATTCTAATATTTTAAATTATCTATTGAACGAATTAAAGAATAGCGAAATGAAAGAAATTTGTTTTTCAGAAAATAAATTCAAAAATTATAAAAATATCATAGTACATTATATAGGGGATAATGTGGAAGAATTTTTATCACAGATGAGTTATATAATGTGCTTTATGATTATCGATATTGAAGAAGAAGAAATTTTAAAACAAAAATTAAACCAAAATTATTTCTATTTTGATTCAAAAGAAAGAGAAGAAATATTAGCAATATGTTTTAACATCATGGCAGATGAGTTCCCAGAAGAATTCGACAGGAAATTTAAAATTTTATATAATAGTTTCTATAAATATATGGAAACAAACAAATCTTTCGTATTAAGTGGATTCATAAATTTCAGGCTAAAAGAGTATATAGACATTTTAGAAACAGTATTAAGCAATGCAGTAAACACATTTGTAATAGAAAAAGAATACTTAGAATTCATCTCTCTTTTGCAGTTATATATAAATTCACAGCCATGCGGATGCAACGTAATTCACATAGTCTATTCTAAATCTAAAGCAGAGCTCTTTGATGAAAACAAAAATTTAATAGTTATACCTGATGAAATATTTAAAGCAAAATACTTGAGCGATATTACATTTTCAGCAAATGACTATGCTTTAAATACATTGTTAAACCTTTTACCTAAAAAAATATATGTCCACTTAGTAGATAACTATTCAGACGAATTTATCAATACATTACAATTAGTATTCGAAGGTAGAGTAGAAATTTTGCCAGAAGGGACGTACATTTTTGGCAAAAAGTTGCCATAAAGGTACGTCCCTTCTGGCAACTTTTATGAATATATCATGTAATCTATATCTGGAAAGATACAGTCTTTTTCTTTGATTTCTTTTAGAAATTCTGGGTCGATGTTGTTTTCTTTTATTTGATAATATAGTTTAGTAAATCTTCCAATGTGGTCTTTTATTCGTTTTTTGGCGTAATCTACCATTGTTCCATTTGTTATTATAAATAGCCAGTCACTGCTTTGGGCTAAGAGTAGTTCTCGAGCGCATTGGTTTAGGGCTTCACGCTTTATGCCTGTTTCGTTAGGAAAGGTGCTTGCAAGCTCACACATTCTATCACCGGCAACATGCAAGTGTCTATGAACATAGTCGTTTGAAGGGTTAAGCCATACTTCACTATAGCCATTTGCACCCCAGCTAGAGCGACAAGGTGAAGCTACTTGAATATTAGGATATTTATCTATGTATTCTGAAGGTGTGATTAATTCAAAGTTACAGTCATCGTAGTATATTTTTTTGAATAATACATATAGCCAATATGGACCTTCGTACCACCAATGACCGTAAAGTTCAGCATCATAAGGACATGAGATGATTGGAGGGACATCCATATATTGTGAAAGATTTTCTATTTGGGCATTTCTACAATCGAAAAAGTGACCAGCTTGTTTTTCAGCAGAATCTTTAGCCCATTGTATATTGTAGTAATCTTTAAAATCAGTTTTCCCTGTTATTCTATAGTATTTAATTCCGGTATGTACTCGTACGCCATTGTGCGCAATATATGGCTTTATATAATCATAATCAAGATCATAGCCAATATCACGATAAGTTTCACGATAATTAAAGTCACCTGGGTAACCATTAATTGAGCTCCAAACTTGGCGCGAAGATTCTATGTCTCGCCCAAATGCTACAATGCCTTGTGGTGAAACAATAGGTGCATAAGTGCCATAAAGAGGTGTAGGGTCAGCATATAAAATGCCATGTGTTTCAGTTATTACGTATTGAATTCCAAATTCTCTTAAATATTTATCTGCCTCAGGAACATAACCACATTCCGGTAGCCATATACCACGTGGCTTTCTGCCAAAGTATTTTTCATAAGTTTGAACACCAACTGCAATTTGAGCTCTTACAGTTTTTTCATTAATATATAAAATAGGAAAATACCCATGTGTAGCGCCACAAGTAATAATTTCTAACACACCTACATCTTGAAAATGTTTAAATCCTTGAATTATATTACATTTGTAAACATCTTTAAATATATGTAGATCGCTTGTGTATTTGTCAAGATAGTAATGAGATAACTTATTTAATCTTTTATCACCAGCTGTTCTCTTTACTTCTTTTTGCGATAGTTCAATCATTTTAAGCAAATAATTTATATATTTTTGTTGTAACAATTTGTTATCTAACATAGAAAGTAAAGGAGGTGTCATAGACATTGTAATTCTAAATTTAATACCTTCGTCCACTAATTTTTTAAAAACGGTTAATAATGGAATATATGTTTCTGAAATTGCTTCATATAACCACGATTCTTCTAAATAATCATCACTTTCTGGATGATGTATGAATGGAAGATGGGCATGTAGTATAAAGCTTACGTATCCTTTTTTTTCTTGCATTGTCTTTTTATCATTCCTTCCTAACGACTAGATGTAGAAGAAGAGGGATTTCCACCTGAAGAAGGGTTTGATAAATCATAGATTTCTTCTACGTTTTCATCTTGGTAAATTGCTTGGTATAAGTTATATAAACTATATATTTTATGTGCATTATGTTTTAGAGATGGAATAGAACTGATTTCTTTAATAGTTTCTACTCCTGTTTTTATGTTTTTAAAATGTACCTCATTTTGGTTTGGATTAAATAAAATATGGTTATTAGGAGATTCCATCTCGTTTGAAACTGAAATATAAATATAATTTGGTATTTCTTCTTCGATACTTTTAGAATTATCAAAGCTATTGTCAGAGTTATCATCAAAGCTATCATCAGAGCTATTAGTATCTGCTGGTAAGATTCCAGGTATAGGGCGTCTTCCAAGTTCTACTCTATATTTGCACTTTGCATCATTTACATGTAAATACCAACTATTTGCAAAATCATTTATTTCAACTTCAAAATTATAGCCTAAAGTTTCATTATAAACAATTAAAATTGGTTTTGTAACCTCAAAAAAATTATCTCCATACTTTTCTTTTAAATCTTTTCTGTCTTTATCGGAAATATCCCAGTATATGAATAAAGTAGTAGGAGTTTGAGCTAAAACTTTAACGACTGTTTGATTATATCTGTAAGGTAAATCATAATATTCTATTATTTTAAATTTACTTGGGTCAGCAGTTGGTTGAATTGCAATTGGTGCAACGATATCTTCAGCCTTATCAACTTCTGTAAGCGTTGAAGGTTTTTTATCTGGTGCATCTTTCTTTGTGCTGGTATTTCTTTTTGCCAATGTTTTTTTCTTCGTGCTAGTAGCTTTTTTGCTAGACTTAGCTGATGCTCTTTTTTTGGTATTTTCAGATGATTTAGAAGCCTTAGTTTTAGAAGTAGTTTTTTTAGCTACTTTTTCTTCTTTTATACTTTTACTTGATTTAACTTTTTTATTTTCTTCTTCATTTAATTCATTTTGATCTTTTGTTTTTCGTGGCATTTTTATCCTCCTATGTTTATCTCATACTTTCTTACATATATTATACTAAAAGTGAAATAAATTCAAGTATAAATGTTAAAAAATTTGAAAAAAAATGACTACCCATTTCAATTGCAAAAATTAAAAAAAATATATATAATAAAAAATATATTTAGCAAAAATGAGATGGGAGGAAGAATATTGGTTATTGATAAGGTAAAAAAGGTAAATAAAGAAGAGACTACTAAAACAAGAAATACTAGAGCAGCAGACATGATGATTGGAAAATGGGTTAAATGTGATAATTGTAAGGAAATTATTTATAAAGAGGACTTGCATAAAAATTTAAGTGTATGTCCAAACTGTGGTAAACATTTTAGATTATCTGCTAGAAGAAGAATTAAGCAAATTGCAGATGAAGGGACTTTTCAAGAAATTGGTGCAGATATTTTAACAAAAGATCCATTAAATTTTGATGGATATATGAAAAAGGTTGAGTCTTTACGAGAAAAGACAAAAATTGATGAGGCTGTTAAATGTGGGATATGTGAAATTGAAGGACAAAAAGTAGTATTAGGAGTTATGGATGGTAATTTCTTAATGGGAAGTATGGGCTCAGCTGTAGGAGAAAGAATCACATTGGCAATTGAAACAGCTATAAAAGAAAAGTTGCCATTGGTAATGTTTTGCGTTTCTGGCGGAGCAAGAATGCAGGAGGGAATGGTGTCTTTAATGCAGATGGCAAAAACTTCAGCAGCAATTGCAAAATTAAATGAAGCAGGATTGTTATATATATCTATTTTAACAGACCCAACAACAGGAGGAGTTACAGCAAGTTTTGCTAGCTTGGGAGACATAATTTTAGCAGAGCCTAAAGCTTTGATTGGTTTTGCTGGACCAAGAGTAATAGAGCAGACAATAAAACAAAAATTACCAGAGGGATTCCAAAGCTCAGAATTTTTGTTAGAGCATGGATTTATAGATAAAATTGTAGAGAGAAAGGATATGAAGTCTACAATTGCAAAATTATTACGTTATAATTAAAAAATAAAATTGTTCGAATGGAGGTTTTTATATGAAGAGTGCAAGTAATGCAGAAATTTCAGCTTGGGATAGAGTAAAAATAGCACGAATGTTGGATAGGCCTAAAGCCTTGGATTATATAAATGGAATTTTTGAAGATTTTATAGAGTTACATGGTGACAGAAACTTTGCAGATGATAAGTCAATTGTTGGTGGAATAGCAAGATTAAATGGCAAGTCTGTTACAGTAATAGGAGAGCAAAAAGGAAAAAATACTAAGGAGAATATTGAAAGAAATTTTGGTATGCCAAATCCAGAGGGATATAGAAAAGCTCTAAGACTTATGAAACAAGCAGAGAAATTTAAAAGACCAATAGTAACTTTTATAGATACACCTGGAGCATATCCAGGAATGGGTGCTGAAGAAAGGGGACAAGGAGAAGCAATAGCGAGAAATATTATGGAAATGTCAAGATTACGAGTTCCTGTTGTTTGTATAGTAATAGGAGAAGGTTCAAGCGGAGGCGCACTTGCTATAGGAGTTGGAGATAAGGTTGCAATGCTTGAAAATTCAATATATTCTATTTTGTCACCAGAAGGTTTTGCAAGTATTTTATATAAAGATTCTAGTAAGGCAAAAGATGCAGCAGAAAATATGAAGTTGACGGCAAAAGAATTAAAAAAATTAGGAATTATAGATGATATAATTAAAGAGCCCCAGGGCGGAGCACAAGAAAATTTTGAGCAAACTAAAGAGGAAGTAAAAAAATATATAGTTAAAAATATAAAAAGTTTAGAAAATTACATAAAAGAGAACTCTATTGAAGATTTAATAGAAAAGAGGTATCAAAAATTTAGAAATATGTAATTGTAATAAATGAAAGGGTGTATAAATATGATTTTAAAAGATAAAAAAATAGTAGTTATGGGAGTTAGAAATAAATGGAGTATTGCTTGGGGTGCAGCACAGTCAGCATCTGAGCAAGGTGCAAAAGTAATTTGTACTTGTTCAGAAAATAGTTATGAGAAGGTAAAAACTTTGGTAGAGGAAATACCAGGTGCCCAAGTATATATTTTAGGAGATGTTAGTGATAATTCAAATATTGAAAAATGTTTCGAGAAAATTAAAGCAGATAATGGCAAAGTAGATGGCATAGTTCATTCAATTGCACATGCAAATACAGAAGACTTAAGAAATGATTACATTTTGACGTCACAAGAAGGATACAAACATGCGCAAGATGTTAGTGCATATTCTTTAGTTGCAATTGCAAGAATTGCGAGAGAAAAAGACTTTTTGAATGAAGGTGCAAGTATTGTTGCATACACTTATTATGGCGCAGAAAAGGTAATTAATGGATACAATATAATGGGTGTGTGCAAAGCAGCTTTGGAAGCTAGTATAAGGTATTTGGCAAATGATTTAGGAAAAGATGGATTTAGGGTTAACGGAATTTCTGCTGGACCGATAAAAACATTATCAGCCAAAGGGATAAAGGATTTCGGGACAATATTAGATATTGTTGACCAAAGGGCTCCATTACATAGAAATGTAACTACAAAAGAGGTTGGAGATGCTACTGCTTTTCTACTAAGCAATTTGTCAAATGCTATTACTGGCGAAATTATACATGTAGATAATGGATTTTCAATAATGGGGGCATAATGCTCCCATTTGACATCTGCTGAAAATAATATATAATTGATAAAGAGATATAACGGATTTGTAGCTTAAGAAGGGATGAGATGAAAATGAGAATTCGATATAAAAAGTGGGCAAGGCCTGAGCTAGAAGCAAGTGAGTTTTATGTAAAAGACCCAGAAAAAATAAAAGGAAAGTGGAGAGAACAATTTGCAAACCCAAATCAACCATTACATTTAGAACTTGGTTGTGGAAAGGGTCAGTTTATTTCACAATTGGCAGTAGAAAATCTGAACATAAATTATATTGCAATAGATTTAGTAGATGCAATGCTTGGACTAGCCAAAAGAAACATCGAGGCCAGCTACAAAGCAGCGAACATAGAGCCTAAGAATATTTTGATAACTAGGTTTGATATAGAAAGAATATTACTTATATTTGATAAACAAGACCAGATTGAAAGAATTTATATAAATTTTTGTAATCCTTGGCCTAGAGGTAAACACAGAAAAAAGAGATTAACAAATTCTATTCAATTAGAAAAATATAAACAATTTTTAGTAGAAAATGGAGAAATTTATTTTAAAACAGATGATGATGATTTATTTGAGTCTAGTTTGAGATATTTCCATGAAAGTGGTTTTGAAGTAATTGCAAAAACATACAATTTACATCAAGAACCAATTTTTGAGAAAAATATCGAGACTGAACATGAAAAAATGTTTTCTGCCCAAGGAATAAAGATAAAAGCATTAATTGCAAGATTAATCTAAAGGAAGTTGATGAAGTTGGAAGCTGAAGATGTTATTAAAAATAGTGATGATAAAGAATTTGTGCTAAAGGCAGTAAAAGAAAATGGAAAATTATTAGAATTTGCGTCTAACAGATTGCAAGATGATAAAGAAGTGGTAAAAGCAGCATTAGAGCAAGATGCAGAAAGCTTAGAATTTGCGAGTGATAGATTAAAAGGAGATAAAGATATTGTTTTAATGGGCGTTAGGGGTGCACCTTGGACAATATGCTATGCTTCTGAAGAGCTGAAGGCTGACCGTGAAGTGATTTCCGAAGCTTGCAAAAATTATGGCCAAGCTCTATATTATGCTTCAAAAGAATTACGTGATGACCGTGAAATTGTAAAATCAGCTGTAGAGAATAAAGGAATAATAATAAAGTATGCATCTGAAAGATTACAAAATGATAAAGAATTGGCAGAAATAGCAGTAAAACAAAATAAACAGGCATATCATTTCTTACCTTGGAATTTAAAAAATGATGAAGATATAAAAAAGTGCATGGAGTGACTTGCGCTTTTTCAAAATTACCTATATAATAAAAGCGGTAAAAAAGGTTATGGGTAAGCCAAGGTTAAAACCCAAATATTTTACGCAAGGAGTAGATGGTAAAATGACTTTTATTGAACAAATGAAAGAGAAAGCAAAAAAAGATATTAAAACAATTGTACTTCCAGAAGCAGAAGATATAAGAACTCTACAAGCAGCAGAAGAAGTAAAAAAAGAAAAGTATGCTAAATTAATTTTAGTAGGAGACAAAGAAAAAATTGAGAGCAAAGCAAAAGAAAACAATATTGATATAGAGGGAATAAAAATTGTTGACCCTAATACTTCAGAAAAATATGATGAATATGTAAATATGTTTTATGAATTAAGAAAACAAAAGGGAATGACTATTGAAAAAGCAAAAGAAGTCGTAAAAGATCCTGTTTATTTTGGAATGCTAATGCTAAAAGATGAAAATGCAGAAGCTGATGGATTAGTCTCAGGGGCTATTCACGCAACATCTGATACACTAAGGCCAGCTTTACAAATTTTAAAAACGAAACCAGGCAGCAAATTGGCTTCAGCATTTTTTGTAATGGTAACACCAACAGAATATGGAAAAGATGGAGTATTTGTTTTTGGAGACTGCGGAATGAATGAAAATCCAAATGCAGAACAGCTAGCTGAAATAGCAATAGCCTCAAGTGAAAGCTTTAGAGAGCTAGTGGGAGGAGAACCTAAAGTTGCAATGCTTTCATATTCTACTTATGGAAGTGCACATTCAGAATTAACAGAAAAAGTTGTTGAAGCAACTAGAATTGCTAAAGAAAAGGCTCCAAATTTAATTTTAGATGGAGAAATGCAAGTAGATGCTGCAATTTTACCAAGTGTAGCAGAATATAAGGCAAAGGGAACTCCTGTAAAAGGGGAAGCTAATGTATTAATATTTCCAGACCTAAATGCAGGAAATATTGGCTATAAGTTAGTAGAAAGGTTTGGGCATGCAGAGGCTTATGGTCCTCTTTGTCAAGGAATAGCAAGGCCAGTAAATGATTTATCAAGAGGTTGTAGTAGCAAAGACATAGCTGGAGTTATAGCAATTACGGCAGTTCAGGCTCAAGACGACTGTAATTCTTTTCAACCTCAGAAAGGAAATGATTGATGAAAATATTAGTATTAAACTCTGGAAGCTCATCGCTAAAATATCAAGTTATAGATATGGATACAGAAACAATGTTAGCTAAGGGCTATTTTGAAAGAATTGGGCAAGAGGATTCCTTTTTAACTCATACTGTAAATGGTCAAAAACATAAATTTGAACATAGAGCAAAAAATCACGAGCAAGCTATTGCATTTGTTTTTAAAAGATTGATAAATGAGCACTATGGTGTTATAGATTCTCTTGAGGATTTGGCAGGTATTGGCCATAGAGTTGTGCATGGAGGGGAAAAATTTAAAGAGCCTGTAATAATTACTGATGAAGTAATTAAAGGAATAGAAGAATGTAGCGACCTTGCGCCACTACATAATCCAGCAGCAGTTTTAGAAATAAAAGCTTGCAAAAAATTAGCTCCAGATGTGAAAATGGTTGCTGTTTTTGATACAGCATTTCACCACACCATAACAAAAGAAAAATATATTTATCCAATTCCATACAAATATTATGAAAAATATGGAATAAGAAAATATGGCTTTCATGGAACTTCTCATAACTATGTTGCGCATAGAGTGGCTGAGATTGTAGGAAAAGATATTAAAGAACTAAAAATAGTAAATTGTCACTTAGGACAAGGCTGCAGTGTATGTGCAATAAAAAACGGTGAATCAGTAGAAACAAGTATGGGGCTTACGCCACTTGGAGGGATTCCCATGGGAAGCAGAAGCGGTGATTTAGACCCATCAATAGTAACATATTTGATGCAAAAAGAAGGATTTTCAGTAGATGACATGGAATATATATTAAATAAACAGTCAGGTTTATATGGAATGTCAGGTATATCAGTGGATATGAGAGATATTGAAGCAGAGGCACTTTCTGGAGGACGTCATGCTAAACTTGCAATGGATGTGTTTCACTATCAAGTAGCTCAATATATAGCTAAATGTGCAGTGGCTATGGGAGGAATTGATGTTATAACATTTACGGCTGGAATTGGCGAAAGAGCTCCAATATCAAGAAAAGCTATTTGTGATTATTTAAAATTTTTCGGAGTGAAAATAGATGAAAAGAAAAATGAAACTAGAAAAGAAGAAGTAGAAATTTCTGCGCCAGATTCGAAAATTAGAGTTTTTGCGATTCCTACAAATGAGGAATTAATGATAGCACGCGAAACACTAAAACTTTGTACTTAACCACTGAGTTTGACGCAGTCCAAAATCAAAGAAAGGAAGAGAAAAAAATGAAAATATTAGTACTAAATTGTGGAAGTTCATCACTAAAATATCAATTGATAAATATGGAAAATGAAGAAGTTTTAGCTTCAGGAAAATATGAAAGAATTGGAGAAAAAGAAGCTTTTATAACTCATAAAGTAAATGGCAAAAAAATAAAAATTGAAAAGCCAGCTTATAATCATACAGAAGCTATAGAATTTGCATTAGAGCAGTTGACAAACCCAGAATATAAAGTAATAGATAGCTTAGATGAGATTAGTAGCATTGGGCATCGCTTAGTTCATGGAGGAGAAAAAATAAAAGAATCTGTAATAATTGATGATTCAGTAATAGACATATTAAAGGAATATTCAGATTTAGCACCTTTACATAATCCTGCTTGCATATTAGGAATAGAAGCTTGCAAAAAGGTTATGCCAGGTAAAAAAATGGTGGGAGTTTGTGATACAGCATTTCATCAAACAATGCCAAAATCAAGATATATTTATCCAATTCCATATAAATATTATAAAAAATATGGAATAAGAAAATATGGCTTTCATGGTACATCACATTTATTTGTGTCTCGTAGGCTAGCAGAAATAGTAAATGAGCCTATTGAAAAATTAAAAATTGTTACTTGCCATTTGGGTCAAGGCTCTAGTATTTGCGCAGTACAAGGCGGAAAATCAGTTGACACAAGTATGGGATTAACGCCACTTGGTGGAATTCCAATGGTTACAAGAAGCGGAGATTTAGATCCTTCAATAATTACGTATATTATGAAAAAGGAAAATTTGAGCGCACAAGAAATAGAAGATAAGCTAAACAAAGAATCAGGTGTTTCAGGTATTTCTGGCTTAGCTCCAGACTTTAGAGTAATAGAGCAAGCTGCAAATGATGGAGATGAAAGAGCTCAAATTGCAATGGATAGTTTTAAATATTCAGTAGCAAGTTATATTGCAAAATATGCTGTAGCTATGAATGGAGCTGACTATATTGTGTTCACTGGAGGAGTAGGAGAAAATCAAATAAATATCAGAAAAGGCATTTGTAAACAACTAGAATTCATGGGAGTAGAACTTGATGAGGAAGCAAATAACATAAGAAGCGAAGAAAAGCTAATATCTAAGCCTTCATCTAAAGTTAAAGTTTATGTTATCCCAACAAACGAAGAATTAATGATTGCAAGAGAAACTAAAAGATTAACAGAAAAATAAGCTAAGCATTTTTAACGAGGGGGAATTTGTATGTATAAAAAAGTTGAACTTAAAAATGGTTTTGTAGGAATGGAAAGAGATGTTGCAAAACTATGGAAAGAAAAAGACATTGAAAAGAAGAACTTTGCAATGAATGAAGGAAAAAGATATTTTACTTTTTATGATGGACCACCAACAGCAAATGGCAAACCACACGTAGGACATATAGAAACCAGAGTTATGAAAGATATTATACCTAGATATAAAGTTATGAAAGGATATAAAGTAATACGTAAAGCTGGATGGGATACTCATGGACTTCCTGTAGAACTTGAGATTGAGAAAAAGCTAAAAATTTCAGGAAAAGAGCAAATAGAACAATATGGAGTAGAAAAATTTGTTAAAGAATGTAAAGACAGTGTATTTACTTATGTAAAAATGTGGGAAGAAATGACCAACAAAATTGGATATTGGGTTGACATGGAACATCCTTATGTAACATACCACAATGATTATATTGAATCTGTTTGGTGGGCATTAAAAGAGCTATGGAACAAAGGCCTTTTATATGAAGGACATAAAGTTATGCCTTATTGCCCAAGATGCGGAACAGCACTTTCTTCACACGAGGTGGCTCAAGGATATAAAGATGTAAAAGATTTAACATGTATTGCTAAATTTAAAGTGGTAGGTGAGGAAAATACTTACATTTTGGCATGGACAACTACACCATGGACATTACCATCAAACTTAGCATTATGTATAAATAAAGCTTATGAATATGCTGAAGTAAAAGCAAATATTGGAACTGATGAAGAACCAATTTATGAAAACTACATTTTAGCAAAAGATTTAATACCAAGTGTTTTAAAAGAAACTCCTTATGAATTAATAAAAACTTTTAAAGGGGAAGAATTGCTAGGA
>CALXJQ010000008.1 GCA_944388665.1 uncultured Clostridia bacterium | reverse complement strand
TTCAAGAAATTTATTGCTTCATCATAATAATCGTTTATATATGCTGATTGAATTGGCACATCGTATTCATCTATCAACACTATTACTGGTTTATCGTAATATATGTACAACATTTTAGATAAAACTTTTAGGCTATTTACTAAGTCGATGTCTGTTGCCTCAGCATTTAAAATTCTTGTAAATATATTTTTCTCGCCAGTTGATATTTTGTCGCTGTCAAGCACATATCTATGCTCATAAAACATGTCCATCATTATCGTTTTCATCTGCATAATCATGTACTCATAATTCATCAATCCTGCATCTTTTAATGTCAAATATATTACTGGATACGCACCAAGCTTAGATGTATACTTTTCATCTTGATTCATTATTTTTAAGCCTTCAAAAAGCTCTTCGCTGTCCTTTTGTTTAATGTCAAAAAAATACTTGAGCATACTCATATTTAACGTTTTTCCAAATCTGCGTGGCCTGGTAACTAATAATACTTCGCTTTTATTATCTATTATATCTTTAATATACATGGTTTTATCTATATAATAAAAATCCTGTACTCGCATCTTTTTAAAGTCACTTGTTCCTATGCCTATTCCCTTCATTTCAACCGCCCCCGCATTCTTTATTCTTCTCATTATACCATACTTATTCTATAGTACTGGCATGTAAAAGTCAAGGACGATTCTCATAAAATTCTCAGATATGACACTAAAATAATACATTTATAATATTTTTGTAATATTTGAACTTTAAGGTACGTCCCAAATGACATCAGCATGAATAGGACATTTTCAAAGGTTATTACTTAAGACATTATCATAAATTAATCATATATTTGCGTATTCATAAAATTAAAAAGCCTTGACATTCTAGCTTTAGCGTTGTAAAATAATATGTATACATAATTTAGAAAGGTGGTTAAACCAAATGCTGTCAGTGAAAGTTTTAAGTGCAAAAGAAAAGGAAAGGTTGAAGGAGGAATTAAATTCGAAAAGAAATATGATTACTTTTTTCGAAGAAATACGGAAGTCTTTACATTTAGCCAAGTCACCGCTCCAGGTAACTGAAGCCCTAAACAGGCTGAAGCAAGGGCTCGAGCAAATGAGTTCAAAGGATTTCTTGTCTTGCAATGCACGGCAAGATATTCAAAAGATTCGCAGTGTTCTCTTTCAAACGCAAATGCATGATAGAACGCGTTTTGAACTGAATGACAAACTGCTCATTCTAATTTCAAAATGGAAGGAGGAAGAGCACGAAAAAACACCAAAAATCTCTTTTAATCCATAATCTGGATTAAAAAAGCACTACCTTTATAGAGAGCAGAACTTTTCTGCTCTCTATTTCTTTTTGAACTTTGGGGACGTTCCTTAAAGTTCAATTTTTGTTGGAAATTTTTTACATTTTTAGTCAAATGCCTTGACAATGCAGCTTTATAATTATAAAATTAACTTATCGTTTATATAACATATTATGAAAGGTGGTTTTTGTATGTCTTTGTTTCAGGCGATGCCAGCAGCTAATGCAGAAAAAAACAGGCGGAAGGAAGATTTTGAATGTAAATTTAGTATCATTGCTGTATTAAACCAAATACGAAGAGATCTTAACTCTGCGCAAACAATAGGGCAGGTTTTTGATGCTCTTCAAAAGCTCGATGAAGAAATAAAATTATTTCAAAACAAGGATGATGTTAGTGATGGAATTAAATTTGACTTATTAATGCTAAACCATAAACTTCACTGCACGCTAATGCATGACAAGACGCGTATGCAACTTAGTCAAAATATATTAGAGCTCATTAGCAAATGGCGCAAAGAAGAAGAAAACAAATGGTAAAACCCTTTATAAATTTTTAAAAAAGGGGTCTCACCTTATAGAGAGCAGGAAAATTTCTGCTCTCTATTTCTTTTGAACTTTAAGGAACGTCCCTAAAGTTCAATTTTTGCCAAAAAGGTACGTCTCCGTGGCATAAAATTTGGATGTTTTTTTCCTCCGTCCCCAAAAACACCAAAAACATCTCAAAAGTTCATAGCATTTTTTCTAATGTATGCCATGCAAGCAAGGCGCATTTTACTCTAGCTGGCATGTTGGAGATGTTACGCAAGGCTTGTGCATCTTCAAGTTTTTCGAGTTCAGCATCATCTGTGATTTCTCTTTTTATCATGCCTATAAAGGTTTTTACTAAGTCTTTTGCGTCTTCCCTGGTTTTTCCTTTTAATAAGTCTATCATTATTGATGTAGATGCTTGTGATATTGCGCATCCATGTCCTTCGAAAGCCATGTCGGCGATTTTGTCGCCGTCCATTTTGAGGCTTAGGCTAATTTCGTCACCACAGCTAGGGTTACGGCCCATTTCGCACTTGTCTGGGTTTTCTATTTTCTTTTTGTTGTGTGTTGATGTGCTTTGTTCCATAATTAAATCTGTATATATAGAGTTTATGTCATTCATTTCTATTCTCCCTTCTAAATTTTCAAATCATATTTTAAAATACGATTTTTCAGAATAATCTCATCTCTTTTAATATTAAACAATAAACTAAATCCACTTTTTAAACATTTCGTAGGTCTTATTCAAGCCTAATATTAGTCTATCTACATCTGCTTTTGTATTATATATATAGAAGCTTGCTCGGCAAGTTGCAGGCACATGCATGTAGTGTATAAGTGGCTGTGCACAGTGGTCACCGGCTCTGATGGCTACTCCTACGCTGTCTAGTATTGAAGAAACGTCGTGTGGGTGAATGTTTTTTACATTGAAAGAGATTACGCTAGCTCTTTGGTTTATATCTTTTGGTCCATAAACTGTGACATAGCTCAAGTTTTCTAATTGTTCCTTTGCATAAATTAGCAACTCTTGTTCAATTTTTTCTACTTTTTCCATTCCGATTTTTTGCAAATAATCAATTGCTGCTGCTAAGCCAATTGCTCCACCTACATTTTGAGTTCCTGCCTCGAATCTGGTTGGTATTTCAGCAAATGTGGCAGATTGCTCTTGCACATATTCTATCATATCTCCACCAAGCAAGAATGGTGGCATTTTTTCTAGCAATTCTGCTTTTCCATACAACACGCCAATTCCTAAAGGTGCTAGCATTTTATGGCCAGAAAATACAACAAAGTCTGCATCTAGTTTTTGCACATCTACTTTTCTGTGTGGTACACTTTGTGACGCATCAAGTACCACCACTGCACCTACGCTATGTGCTTTTTTTATTATTTTTTCTACAGGCGTAATTGTTCCTAGCACATTTGAAACATGAGTAATGCCAACTATTTTTGTGCCAGGCGTAATCTTTTTTTCGATTTCTTCGTCAGTAATTTGTCCTTCATCATTTATATACATATATTCCAATTTTGCCTCTTTTTGTTTAGTTACCCTTTGCCATGGTACTAAATTTGCATGATGCTCTAATATTGAGATTACTACTTTATCGCCTTTTTGTAGGTTTTGCATACCATAAGAATAAGCAAGCATATTTAAAGCTTCTGTAGCATTTTTTGAAAAGACAATCTCTCTTGACTCTTGTGCATTTATAAATTTTGCGACCTTGCTTCTTGCTTCATCGTAGACCTCTGTTGACTTCAAGCTTAATGCATAATTTCCTCTATGTGGATTTGCATTTGCAGTATTATAATAATTTTTTACTGCATCTATCACTTGCTTTGGCCTTTGCGTAGTTGCTGCACTATCTAAATATGCTACATCAGTATTATTAAATATTTCAAAATCTTTTCTTATATCTTCATTTTCCATTTTCGAAATTCCTCCTCTCAACTATTAAACTTGCTATATGCAATCAATTTCACTAAAACCGCATTTTTTCTAAAACTTCATTTTTTAGTTCTTCATTTTCAATTAGCTGCAAAATTGGTTGAAATCTAGCTTTTATTATCAATTTTCTTGCTTCCTCTTCTGAAATACCTCTTGTCATTAAGTAAAATAGCTTATCTCCTTCAATTTTTCCTGCAGCACTGCTGTGAGCTCCATCTACAGCCTCTTCTGTGCAAAGCAGCATTGGAAGCCCTCTTGATACAGCTTTTGGAGATAATAACATACAAAACTCTTCCTCTTGACCTTTTGCTTTTTTGCAGCCTTTTCTAAAATCTATCGTTCCCTTAAAATTCTTTTTAGCATTGTCAAATAACGCACCTTGAACATTGATGCTTACTTTCGTTTTTTCCCCACTCATAGAAGCAATATCATTTATATCAAATACTTGGTCCTTTTTGCCTAAATATACAGTATTTATAGTACCTTCAGCTCCACTTTTTACTAAATTGACATTATAATTTGTAATACTATATTTTCCACCTAGGTCAACAGTTATCAAATTAAACTTACTGTTTTCTGCTAAATTAGCATCTACACAGTCCAAATTATAAGAAATGTCTGAAAGGAAGTTAACTAAATATAAATCCATACTAGAATTTTTAGCCAAGTTTACCTCTATTAAACCATTGTGATAAAGTACATTTTGCTTGGTTTGAGCCCTATACACAATATATATTTTTGCCTTGGCATTTTCGTCTGCCGTGATACTAATATGATTTACCAAATTAGGATTTTTATTATCTAAAGTATAATTAATCATAATTGGCTCAGTTTCGGCAGCATCAACGTTCACTTTTATTTTTAGATTGCTATTTGCATTTAACTCAATTTGATTTGTTAGCTCTTGGCTTAAACTATGTGAAGGAGAAGGCTTTGGTAATTTTGCATTTTGATCTATTTCTATGCCTCGAGCTAGCTTCCCACAATTATGTATCTGTATGTTTTCAAATTTTCCTATTTCAGGCATAGTAAAATCTTTTAGCTCTATATTATTAATATGAAAAGACCTAGCAGTTCTAACTGGTGTTTCATTTAAAATCATTTTTTCCATCATCCAATGCTCCCTTCTAACTCTAAATTGATCAATCTATTCATCTCTACTGCATACTCTAATGGAAGTTCTTTTGAAATAGGAGAAGCAAATCCCCTTACAATCATTGCACGTGCTTCTTCCTCTGAGATTCCCCTTGTCATTAAATAAAATATTGTTTGGTCGCTTATAGCCCCTATTTTTGCTTCATGAGAAAACACCACATCATCGGTTTCTATCTCGTTGGCAGGTATCGTGTCTGACCTTGAAATGTCATCTAACATCAATGACTCACAAGATAAACTACTTTTAGCTCCTGTAGCACCTGGCGTTACTTTTACAGAGCTTCTAAATGTGCAGGCACCACCATCTTTTGAAATTGATTTAGCATTCATTACTGAAGATGTATTTTTCCCAATATGTGCTACTTTTAGCCCTGTATCTAGGTTTTGACCGTGACCAGCAAAAGAAATTCCTGTATATTCAGATTTTGAATTGTCTCCTTTTAGTACACTCATAGGATATAGCATTGAGATTTTAGATCCAAATGAACCTGTTACCCATTCTATTTTGCCATTTTTCTCTACAATTGCCTTTTTTGTATTCAAATTAAGCATATTTTTAGACCAGTTTTCGATTGTACTGTAACGCAAACGTGCATTTTCTTTTACATATAGCTCTACGCAACCTGCATGCAAGTTTATTTCATTATATTTTGGAGCTGAGCAACCTTCTATAAAGTGTAAACTTGCACCTTCATCTACTATTATTAAAGTATGTTCAAATTGACCTGCCCCAGGCGCATTTAGCCTAAAATAAGACTGAAGTGGGATATCTACTTGCACTCCCTTTGGCACATACACAAAAGACCCTCCTGACCAAATAGCTCCATGTAATGCAACAAATTTATGCTCTGTAACAGGCACACATTTCATGAAGTATTTTTTCACAATATCTCCATAGTCTCTTACAGCAGACTCGAAATCGGTATATATTACACCTTGTTTTTTCAAGTCCTCTTTGATACTGTGGTAAACTACCTCAGAATCATATTGAGCCCCAACTCCTGAAAGTGACTCTTTTTCAGCTTGTGGTATTCCTAATGCATCAAATGTATTTTTTATATCTTCTGGCACATCGTCCCAACTGCGCTTCATATCAGTTTTTGGTTTTACATAAGTTGCAATTTTATCCATATCTAATTCATGCAATGATGGTCCCCAAGATGGCATCTCTAGTTGCTCATATACTTCTAAAGCATGTAGCCTAAAGTCCAACATCCATTGAGGCTCATTTTTCTGTGCAGAAATTTCTCTAATAACGTCCTCTGTTAATCCTTGAGTTTTGTAGCTATATTCTTCTGGATTTCTTATGTCATACATATTACGATTTATTTCTTCTACTTGTGTTTTCTTTTTATCAGACATTAGCTGATTCCTCCTTTTCTGCATCATCTACGTGTTGGGCCATGTTTTTATATTTTTCATATCCTTCTTGTTCAATTGTTTTAGCTAAGTCCCCTGTGCTTGTTTTTATAATTTTTCCATCAACTAATACATGCACATAGTCAACATGTAGATTTTCTAAAATTTTCGTGCCATGTGTAATAATTAAAACACCATTTTGGTCATTATGGAACATTTTAATTCCCTTAGAAACTGTTCTTATAGCATCTACATCAAGACCTGAATCTGTTTCGTCCAATATTGCAAGCTTAGGGTTTAAAGTTAACATCTGTAAGATTTCGTCCTTCTTTTTTTCGCCTCCTGAAAATCCTACATTCAAGTCTCTTGAAGCATATTCTTCCTTCATATTCAATTCTTTCATATTATTTTCAATTTCTTTTTTAAATGCAAATATTTTCACTGGCTCTCCAGTAATTGCTGTTTTGGCTGACTTTAAAAAGTTTGTAACAGAAATTCCCGGAATTTCCTCAGGTGACTGAAATGACATAAAAATGCCTTTTCTGGCTCTTTCATCAGTTTTTAAATCATTTATATTTTCACCATCAAGTTCAATGTCACCCTCTGTTCTAGTATATATAGGGTTATTAAATATCGCATTAGCCAATGTAGACTTTCCTGCGCCATTTGGACCCATTATTACGTGTATTTCGCCCTTATTCATAGATAAATTTAAACCTTTTAGTATTTCCTTATTACCTGCTTTTACATGCAAATTTGTTATTTTTAATAGATTTTCGCTCATTTTATTTCTTTCCTTTCTATATTTAGATAATTTTAGACAATCTTTCCGCCACCTAGCACAATATCTTCGTCGTAAAAAACTGCTGATTGTCCTGGAGTTATCGCTTTTTGTGGTTCATAAAATTTTACTTTAATTTTTTCAGAATCTTCGACTTTTGAAATCTTTGCCTTATATTCTTTTGCAGAATATCTTGTTTTTACAAATACATCAATTGGCAATTTCAAGTTCGTCACTAACCAATTTATATTTTCAACTTCAAACTCTTTTCTATATAGTTCTTCTTCTTCGCCAACAATCAATTCATTTTTTTTACTATCAAAGCCGATAACGAAAAGTGGAACTTTATAAGATATTCCAAGACCTTTGCGTTGCCCTATGGTGTATTTATACAGTCCTGTATGCTTGCCCAAAATTTCTCCATTTTTTCTCACTATGTTGCCTTCTTTTTCTTTTATGTCCGAATTTCTCTCTAAAAATTCCTTATAATTCCCATCAGGTATAAAGCATATATCTTCACTGTCAGGCTTTGAAGCCACTGGCAAATGATGTTCTCTCGCAATTGTCCTAATTTCTTCCTTATCTTTAAATTCACCCAAAGGAAATATTATTTTATCCAATAATTTTCTATCTATATTGTACAACACATAACTCTGGTCCTTTTTTATAGAATTGGATTTTTTCAGAACATTTTGATTATATTTCCCTGAATAGCCTATTTTTGCATAATGTCCTGTTGCAATATAGTCACACCCAAATTCTTTTGCCTTTTCGTACATTTCTCCAAATTTTAAATATCTATTACATTCAATGCAGGGATTTGGTGTTTTACAATTTTTATATTTACAGATAAAATCGTTTATAACATATTTTTTAAATTCTTGTGTAAAATCTATTGTATAATGAGGAATTTTCAAATATTTACATACCTTTTCTGCCTCTTCTACCGGATTCTCATATATTGGCTTCTGCTCAGATTGCACTTGTATTCTAGCATCTTTTTTGCCGCTCATATAGTTTCATTGTAATGCCAATCACATCATAGCCTTGCTCCATCAATAGTAGTGCAGAAACACTGCTATCTACACCTCCGCTCATTCCGACTAATACCTTTTTCCCATTTTTAGCCATTTTTAATCTCATTCCTCTCCTAATGCACAAATTTTGTTTCTGTTCTGCGTAAACAACTAATGCACTTTTCTTTATTAATATCATATCCACAGTCCAAATTTATTAGGCCCAGCTCATTATGCACATATACGGCCAATTTATTTAATGTTTCATCTGACAATGTTGCCTTCATTTTGTCAGCCTCTTCTTTGGACTTACTCTCGTCCAACTTTAATATCTCATGTAAAAACAAATATGAAATATCATAAGCTTCAAGTATCTTTCTCGCCTGCTTTTCGCCTGATTTAGTTAATGTAATGTCTCCATAAGCCTCATAATTTACAAAGCCCTCCTCTTTCAAATTATTTACAGTATAATTTACAGTAGGTTTTGTCTTTTTTAATTCATTTGCTATATCAGTCACTCTAGCTTTGTGCTCCTTTTTATTGAGCAAATATATTGTTTTTAAGTATTCTTCTTGAACATTGGATAGCTTCATACTTTATTCCTCTCTTTTATTATTTATTTCAATTGTTAGATTACTCTAACATTATAGCATAGTATTTGGATTTGTCAATCTTTTTCGAAAATATTTGTATTAACGCACATAGAAAAAGAGAGTCCGGATTTGCGAACTCTCTCAAGGAATTAGATGGTTCCAGCTTCTGAAGCCATCTTTCTTTTTATAATTGCTGGCCATACACCAGCATCTTTCAGGCAAGTTATTAAATATAACTTATCATTAATCAAGAACACGCCTTGCCCTTCAGCTAGCGTTGCTGTGCCATTCAACAACTTCCGAGCTTCTTGCTCGGTTAGTTGCTTTTCATAGACTTCCCATCCGGAAGTCCTAATGTCTTCGCCCACCAATTGCCGGCAGGCATCAAAGATGTCCTTTGCCTTTTTCAGGTCATTTTTGCTCAATTTTTTTCATTCCTTTCAGCTCCGCTACACCAATCGGCATAGTCTTACGAGTTTTTATATTATTTTTCTATACTCTTTTATTATACTATATTTTGGAAAAAATTTCAAGTTCTTGAAACTTTTTTATTTCCAATTTTTGGTATTCCAATAATTAACAATTCGTGCTATAATAAAAAAATAAGGTGATAGAAAATGGAACTTAGCTATATTATCAAAAATGACGATATTGGGAAGTCTATAAATGAAATTTTATTAGAACAATTTAGCTTTTCAAATAGACTTCTATATAAATTAATAAAATATAAAAAAATCTTTTTAAATGGCACAATTTGCGATACCAGAAAATTTGCAAATTGTAATGATAAAATCACTGTTAATTTAGATTTTGAAGAAGACAACTCTAACATTAAACCAGCTTTCATAAAACTGAACATCATATATGAAGATGAATGGATGCTTGCCATCAACAAGCCTGCCGGATATCCTATTCATCCCTCACTACTACACTACACCGATTCAATTTCCAATGCAGTCAAATTTTACTATGACTCTATTGGACTAAAGAAAAAAATAAGGCCGGTAAATCGCTTAGACCTTAATACTTCTGGAATAGTAATTTTCGCCAAAAGCGAATACATTCAAGAGTGCTTTATAAAGCAGATGTCAAAAGACATCTTTCAAAAAACTTACCTCTGCCTTGTTGAAGGCAAATTATCTAAAAAATCTGGCACCATAGACTTACCAATTGGCAGAAAAGACGGCAGTATAATCGAGCGATGCATTCGCCCTGACGGCAAAAGAGCCATCACAAATTATAAAGTACTTACTGAATATAGCACCTGCAGTCTATTAGAATGCACCATAAAAACAGGCCGAACACATCAAATTAGAGTACACCTATCTGCCATTGGCCACCCTATCATTGGCGATACCTTATATGGGAAAGCCTCTACTCTAATTTCAAGGCAAGCCCTTCACAGTTACGAAATAAAATGCATCCATCCTATAACAAAAAAGCCTTTATTACTAAAGGCCCCAATTCCTTAAAATGTGCCAAAAGGAACGTACCTTTTTGGCACAAATTTTTATAGATTTTCTAATATTTCTGTTTTATCAGTAACCCCGATAAACGTTTTTACTGGGATTCCATTTCTAAATATCATAATAGTTGGAATACTTGATACATCATATTTAATTGCCAATTCTTGGTTTTCATCTACATTAACTTTCCCAACTTTTATAACATCTTGCTTTTCTTCTGCAATTTCGTCTATTATCGGACTCATCATTCTGCATGGTCCGCACCAATCTGCATAAAAATCCACCAATACAGGTTTATCTGCTTTTAATACTTCTCTTTCAAAGCATTCTTCTGTTAATTTTAATATATTCATAAATTTTTACCTCCTCATACAATTAATTATATACTATTATACACCTTTTTTTCAACTGTTATGAATTTTTCTAATAAATTTTATCGCTTCCATACCAGCTTTAGCACCATCACCAACAGCTTTAGAAACCTGAAGTAAGCCACCTACACAGTCTCCACAAGCATACAATCCCTGCATATTTGTTTCCATATTTTCATTAACAACAATATTATTGTTTTTAGTAATGACCCCTAACTTTTTTGCCAAGTCCAAACTACCTGCAACGCCCTGTGCAACAAAAACTCCGCTTGTTTTTAGTGTAGTTCCATCTTTAAACCTAACCTCTTCTACTCTGTCTTTTCCGGTAATTTCCTCTATCGGCTTTGTTTCTATCTTAACATTATCTGCTCTAAACTCTGGGCTACTTTCCCCATTCGTCAAAATCGCTACACTTTTAACAACATTTATCAATTCATTTACTTCAGAAATTGCATAATTGCCACTGCCTAAAACAACCACATCCTTATTGCGATAGAAAAATCCATCACAAACAGCACAATAACTTACACCTTTTCCTTCAAACCTTTCAATTCCTTTAATTTTAGGCCTATTCTTTTCATTCCCCATGGCAAAAATCAAAGCTTTACTTTCGTACTTACCTTCCACAGTTGTAACCCTGAATCTTGCATCTTCATTAATCAACTGTTCAACATTTACCACTTCTTGTCCTTTCACTTCTACTCCGATATTTTGGGCTTGCCTAATACCTAGCTCATACAAATCTTTTCCACTAATCCCGTGCTCAAAGCCATAATAATTTTCAATATTCTCCGCCTTTTGCAAGCTAGATTTGCCATAATATATAATTAAAGTCTTTAAATTTGCTCTTTGTGTATACAAACTTGCAGAAACCCCTGCCGGTCCTGCACCTATAATAATAACATCATACATAATTTTTCTCCTTTGAACTTTGGGGACGTTCCTTAAAGTTCATTCTTAGTATATTATCTTATGCCAATTTTGTCAATTTTAAATATATTTATTTTGTAACTTTTTTTATTTAACTGCATATAATTTATTGGGAGTGATGTATAATGGCATATTCAGACAGAGAATTGCTAGCAAGAATAATTCAATGTGAAGCAGGTGGAGAGGGTGACAATGGCATGAAAGCAGTCGCAAGTGTTACAATGAACAGAGTAAACGCTTCCACAGGTGAATATGCACGAATATCACAGGGAGGCAATGTTAGAAATATAATTTTTCAAGAAGGACAATTTGACTGTGCCAGCGAAACATTACGAAACCAATATAATCCACAAAATATTTACAATATGAATCCAAACGAATTGCATTACTATATTGCAGATTGGGCCCTTTCAGGAAATCGACTAAACGAAATTGGTGATTGCTTATGGTATTTGAATCCATTCATGCCTAATTGCCCTAATGCATTTCCAGCAAATAGCTCAGGCACATTTCACACCAAACTAGGTAAGCACTGTTTCTACAGGCCAACCGCACAATACTCACAAACATAAAATTATAATTAATAACATAGAATGGAGGTTTTGTATGGCAAATTCAGATGAAAAACGCATAAATATTGACTCAAATAGCCCAGAAATACTAAGAAATCCAATCTATACTCCAGCCTTTTTACGAGAACAAATAGGAAAATTAATGCGAGTAGAATTTCTAATTGGAACAAATATGTTAACTGACAGAATTGGCATATTAGAAGACGTTGGCGCAAGTTATATCTTGCTTCGTTCTTTTGAAAATGATAGCTTAGTTTACTGTGACATATATTCTATTAAATTTATAACTATTTCTACAACCGGAATTTATGGAAATAATATGGGGCGTTACCACTATTACTAATTATTGCCCACTAGGGACGTAGCAAAATGGCAAAAAATTACCATTTTGCTACGTCCCTGGTGGCAATTTTTGAACTTTAAAAGTTCAAATAGTTGTTTCCGTCATTAAGGCCCTCTTCGTATAATGCTTGGAGCTTTTTTGTGTCTTTTTCGAGCCTAGAAACTGTTACTTCTTTTTGTGGCCTGATAACAACGATTCTTCCGTGATTTTTCTAGGTTAGCAATTTTTTTCTGTAGCTCGTTGTATCTTTCTGGCATTGTGTAAAGTTTTGTTAATAATTGTGGATATTTATGGTAAGCTAGCTTATAAAGATGTTTCATTTTGTTTGAAACTAATGGTTTTCTATAATTTTTATCTCTGGTTAATACTACTACTATTTTTTTGTAACCTTGCTCAATTGCCCATTCAACAGGAACGCTAACTGTGACGGCTCCGTCTAAATAGTGCTTTCCATTTATTTCAACCATTTTTGAGGCTAATGGCATACTTGATGATGCTTGAACTGCTTTGAATAGGTCATTACAATTTGTTTTTTCAAAAAATGTTGGTACTGCATTTTCACATTCTGTTGCAACTGCAACAAATCTTTGCTTTGTGTTTTTAAATTTTTCGAAATCAAAAGGAATTTTGTTCTTAGAAATTTCTCCGAAAAGGTAATCAAAGCCAATGATTCCCTTGTTTTTGACCAAAGCCTTACTGCCAATGTAATTAGGGTCATTGTGATATTCTAAGTTTATTCTAGCTGACCTGCCATACTGCTTGGTAACATAGTTCATAGCATTTAACGCCCCTGCTGAAACACCAACAACACATTCAAATTCTATATTATTTTTTATAAAAACATCAAGGACTCCTGAAGTATATACTCCTCTTAGTGCTCCTCCTTCTAATACTAAAGCTCCTTCTATCATTACTTAGCACTTCCTTTCAGTCTTTTCAAATTTCTGCTTTTATTTTATTTGACTTTTTTTGTTTTTTCCTTAATTTTATTTTTTTGCTTTTTGTTTATTCTCATCATGGCTTTCAAGTAAATCATCTATATCGACTTTCTTTAGCTTTTCGATATAATACTCGACTGTTTCGTCATTTATATCTTCAGGCTTAATTTTACAATATTGCATAAGTTGTTTCTCCATTTTGAGAGAAAAATCAATCAAATAATCTGCTTTTTGAGGATCTGACCATGTAGACCATGGCTTATTTTTGTACCTTTCCTTTACATCTTCTAGCCTATCTTTGATTCCAACAATGCCATAAGGTGCCACTCTTCTGTCTGAATATACAAAAATCTTCTTATCATAATTATCAGACTTTAAAAAATCTTCATTTTCAAAATAATTTTTATCATTTAATATCTCAAGTTCCATATTTGTTAGGCCTTCGCGCTTGCCAAGAGCTAGGTTCAAGGCATTGTCATCATGTCCATATTTTTCAATACATTCCTTTCTTACTTTTAAAAAATTAGGATTTCTCGAAAAATTTTCTGGTATCTTTAGGATATTTCCTAAATCATGCAATAAGCAAACTCTTATTATTGAACCTTTATGAACTTCCGGTCCTTCCCAATTGTCTAATAGCATACAGCTACAAGCTGCCACTTGCAACATGTGTAGCCTCAAATTTTTTGGCAAATAATATTTTGCATAGATTTTTAAGATATTCATTATTACTTTTCCCTCCAGAGTTACTATAACATAAATCGTCAATTTTTGCTAGTTTTTTATTTATCTTTTTAAATCAAGTATAGTTTTCTGTATTACCATCCCCAATTTTCAAAATTTGCATCTGTTTCTGTTAATACAATATCAAATATTTTTCGATAAATTAGCAAATTTTCTTCTATATTGGCATTCAGCATTCCGACTTTTACAGTATTGGCCCAATCTTCCTTTGGCACCATATTTTCGTCCTCACACAAATCTCCTACCAAAAGCTTGTACTTACGAGATGTTAATTTTTTTCCCCAGTCTTCTGGCAAATGATTTTTTAGCGTTTTGTTTAAAGTATGTATCATCTTTGAATTATCAAATTTTTTCATAGTTCCATCAGAATTAAACTCTATAAAATTGCTTACAATATAAATATTTTCGTGCAAACAATTATTACTTTTTAAAAATTCTTTTATAACATTTCCAATTCCTGCAGATAAAATAATTACCGGAATATTTTTAGTACAACTTCTTTGTAAAAATTCTTTTGCACCTTTTCTAAAATCTAAGCTACTTATTTCTACAGCTTTTTCCAGCTTTTGCTTAGTAAGGCCACAATTATAATACAAATCCATACATTTAGCGTACCATTCTATCATGAACTCATTTTTTTCACTATATTTAAGCGTATAATCAAGTTCCTTTGGTGCATAAAATGTATAAATTTGATTTAACTTTTCCTTACAACTTTCATTTAGCAAAAGTGCTGTTACATCCCATGAATCTGGACTTTTTGCAGATGTAATTGTTTTGTCGAAGTCCAATATAATGCTTAAATTTTCAGCTGTAATGGCATTCAAAATTTTTTTCAATTTGTCACTATGATTTATATATTTCATCCTAACTTTCTCCCTTAATTAGGCACTAATAAAAGTGCAAGATTCACTTTCAAAATTTTACTATATTTTTGCTATATTTTCAATATAAAATTTGGTATTTACCTTTAGAAGTCTCAAATATTATGGTAAATATACCCTTGTATTTTTTGAAGAAAATCTATATAATAATTAGCAAGTAGTTCAATAAGAAAGGAGCAATCAAAGTGAGAAATTTTTTCATCATATTAATTATGAAATTTTTACATTTAGGGCTAAAGCTATTCCACAAAAATGGAGGTAACTTTTTAGGGAAAATTGCATACAAGTGGAACCCAGAAATTTTCAAATATTTTAAAGTTAATTGCCCTGTAATTGCTGTAACAGCAACAAATGGCAAAACTATGACAAACAATGCAATCGGCTATGTTTTTAAAACTGCTGGCAAGAAGGTCATCAGCAATACTGAAGGCAACAACATGGATACAGGCATTCTTTCAACACTTTTAAAAGCGTGCACCTTAACCGGGAAGGTAAAAGCTGATTTTCTAGTGTTTGAAGTTGATGAAGGATATGTGCCAGTAATATTTAAAGACTTAAAATTGGACACGCTAGTTGTACTAGATTTTTTCAGAGATCAACTAGACCGAAATGGCGAAGTTGAGTCTTTAATTCTTAAAATAAATGAATTTTTAAAAACATACACTGGCAACCTGATTTTGAACAATGATGACCCAAATGTTGCAAGGCTTGGCAAAGCTAACCCAAACAACAAAAACATCTATTATTTTAGTGTAGAAAAGTATGCATTTGCTACCGATAAAATGAAAGAAGCCGGCGAAGGCAAGTTCTGCCCATTTTGCAATACTAGATTGGAATATGAATATTATCAATACTCTCACATTGGAAAATTCCACTGTCCTAAATGTCATTATGGTGAAAATGATATATATAAATTAGCAAAAAATGTAGACTTCAAAAATCGAACTTTCCAAGTTGATGGCGTAACTTACAAAACTAGATTTAACAGCATTTACAATATCTACAATTTTGTTGCAGTTATAAGTTGTGCTAGTCTCTACCACATTGACACAGAAATCGTCCTTAAAGCCTTATCAGAATTCAAGTTAGACAATGGCAGACTAGAAGAAGTTACAATTAAAGGAATTCCTACAATTATAAATCTTGCCAAAAACCCTACTGGTGCTAATGTCAGCTTACGAATTCTCAACGAAGATGACTCAGAAAAGGAATTGCTTTTCGTATTAAACGACAATCTGGCTGATGGGCATGATGTTTCTTGGATTTGGGATATTAATTTTGATAAACTAAGCAATGTAAAACGAATAATTACCGCAGGAACTAGAGCCTACGATATTGCCATCAGAATTCAAGTTTCTGGCTTCGACGAAAAACTAATTGAACCTTACTTAAATTTGCATGAAGCAGTTGAAAACTTATACAAAACTAACACCAAAAAATACGTAATAGCTAATTACACGGCACTTCAGCCTACTAGACATGAGATACTTAATTATAACAAAACTTCTTGATTCTTTGTACTAAAAAGCCTTTATCGTGTGCATTTTAAAATCGATTCTTCAGTTGTTAGTAGGGTTAGCACACAAAATATTCGGTTTATAGGTAAATCCTCAAAACCTAAATACATTAAAAAGTGAGTAAAAAATATGGAAAATCCAGAAAAAGAATTAAAAATTTTATACCTTTACCCTGACATTCTTGAGCTATATGGCGACTTTGGCAACATACAAGTTTTGAAATACAGGCTAGAAAAACGTGGCGTCAAAGCCACAATCGAACCATACTCAATCGGAGACGCCACCCCAAACTTCAATAATTATGACCTCGTCTTTGCTGGTGGCGGCGCCGATCAAGAACAAAGCATTCTTGCCACAGATTTAGTAAAATATAAAAATAGCATCAAAGAAGCTGTCAAAAACGGCGTATTCTTCCTTTTAATATGTGGCGCATATCAGCTATTTGGCAAATATTATAAAGATGTAAACGGCACAATCATCCCAGGCTTAGAAATATTCGACTACTACACAGAAGCAATCGAAGACAGAAAGAAGCGTTGCATTGGCAACATCGTAATCGAAGCAAACTTGCCTGCCCCAACAGGTTCAACCAAAGTCATAGGCTTTGAAAATCATGGTGGCCAAACTTACGGCATAACTACCCCTTTTGGGAAAGTACTAAAAGGCAATGGCAACAAATTTGGCGACACCGAAGAGGGCTTCTTCCACAAAAACGTAATAGCCACCTACTTGCACGGCCCTTTACTTTCCAAAAACCCAGCCTTAGCAGACTACATCATCAAACACTGCTTAGACCGTAAATACAACATAGACACTCAGCTAGAGCCTTTAAATGATTCATTCATCGACAAATGCAGAAAACAACTATTAACCAGATTTGAACTTTAGGGACGTTCCTTAAAGTTCATTTCTGTTTCTTCTTGTATTTCAAGCTTTTGAGGCATTTGATTGAGTTGAACCTTGGGGACGTTCTTTAAAGTTCAATTTTAAATTTTGTAAATTTATAGAAAAACACTTATAAAAATATATGTAATTATTCTAGTAGTGTTCTCGGCTCATTATCCTCATCAAGAACTTCTAAATTAATTTTGTGGCGCCCTTCCAAAAACAAGTTTTTGAACTCTTTCCACAAAATTAATAAAGAAGTTCTAAGCGAGTCTAATTCACATTCGAACGTACTCCTAGAATAATCACATATATCATCAATAAGATTTCTATAAATGTAAAAACAAGTGAACTTTAAAGAACGTCCCCAAAGTTCACTTGTTAAAAATGTCAAAAATCCTTAAATTTAAAGAAAAAGCAAGAATGAACTTTAAGGAACGTCCCTAAAGTTCATTTTTTTTATAAGTGTAAAACTCTTTGTTTAATTTCTTTTGTTTTTCCTACATTCCAGAAGTTTTCACCTAGGTATCCGCAAGTTCTACGAACTACTGTCATTTTGCTATGGTCTTTGTTTCCGCAGTTTGGGCATTCCCATTCATTATCGTCGTTGATTATGATTTCGCCATCATAGCCGCAAACATGGCAATAGTCAGATTTTGTATTGAATTCTGCATATTGGATATTATCGTAGATGAATTTTACTACTGATTCTAGTGCATCGATGTTTTTGCTCATATTAGGAATTTCTATGTATGATATTGCTCCTCCTGAAGAGATTTGTTGGAATTCGCTTTCAAATTTTAATTTTGAGAATGCATCTATTTTCTCTCTTACGTCAACATGGTATGAGTTTGTATAGTAACCTTTGTCTGTAACGTCTTTGATTGTTCCGAATTTTTCTTTGTCTATTCTTGCGAACTTGTAGCACAAACTCTCTGCTGGAGTTCCATATAATGCGAATCCGATGTTTGTTTCTTTTTTCCATTGGTCAACTTTTTCTCTTAAATGTTTCATAACTCTTATTGCAAAATCGTGACCTTCTGGGGTTGTGTGTGATACGCCTTTCATTAATTTTGTCATCTCGTAAACGCCTATATAGCCTAATGAAATTGTAGAATATCCACCATATAGTAATTTGTCGATTTTTTCACCTTTTTGCAAACGAGCAATGGCTCCGTATTGCCAGTGAATTGGGCTAATATCTGATTTTGTTCCAAGTAATGCATAGTGTCTGCACATTAAGGCTTCTTTGCATAGCTCTAGTCTTTCGTCTAGCAATTTCCAGAATTTATCTTCATCACCATCAGCTATTATTGCAACTTGTGGTAAGTTGATACTTACAACACCTTGGTTGAATCTTCCTTCGAATTTATAGTTTCCATTTTCATCTTTCCAAGGAGATAAGAAGCTTCTGCAACCCATTGGGCTAAATACATTGCCTTCGTAATTTTCACGCATCTTCTTAGCTGAAATATAGTCTGGATACATTCTCTTTGCTGAACATTTTACAGCAAGTTTTGTTAAGTAATCATATTCTCCACCTGTCAAGTTGTTGAAGTCATCTAGCACATAAACTAACTTAGGGAATGCTGGCGTTACATATACTCCTGCCTCATTTTTTATGCCTTCATATCTTTGTCTCAAAATTTCCTCTATAATCATTGCATTTTCTTTGATGTATGGGTCATCTTTTTCAAGATGTAAGAACAAAGTTACGAATGGAGATTGTCCGTTTGTTGTCATCAAAGTATTTATTTGATATTGAATTGTTTGAACGCCTGATTTTAGTTCATTTTTCAACCTATCTTGTACTAAATCTTCAATAACATCTTCTGGCAATTTTCCTGAATATTTCTTTTCAATCTCCTTTTTGAACTTGTTATAGCTCTTTCTCAAATATTTTCCTAAGTGAATCATATCTACAGATTGACCACCATACTGGTTACTTGCAACTGCCGCAATTATTTGAGTTGTTACAGTACATGCAACTTGGAAACTCTTAGGAGATTCAATCATTTTGCCATTCATTACAGTTCCGTTGTCTAGCATATCTTCTATATTTATCAAGCAACAATTAAAAATTGGTTGAATAAAATAATCTGCATCATGGAAATGTAAAATGCCATCTTGGTCAGCTTTTACTATTTTTTCTGGAAGTAATAATCTTCTTGTTAAATCTCTTGAAACTTCACCTGCAATGTAGTCTCTTTGTGTAGAAGCTAACATTGTATTTTTGTTTGAATTTTCTTCTGCTAGCTCTTTGTTTTCGTTTCTGATTAATCCTAAAATAGATTCATCAGTTGTATTTTGCTTTCTTACAAGTGCTCTTGTATATCTATATACAATATATTTTTTTGCCAACTCATATTTGCCAATTTCCATTAATTTTTCTTCAATAATATCTTGAATGTCTTCAACAAGCATTCTTTTTTTACCAAGGTCTTCTATATATTGAATAATTCCTTTTATATCCTCCTTGCTTGCTCTTTCTTTAGGTTTAACTTCCTTATTTGCTTTTTCGATTGCGATTCGTATTTTTGATCTATCGTAATCAACAGCCCTTCCATCTCTTTTGATAATCTTCATTTTACATTTCCCCCTATCTTTTAGATTTTGAATAATGTTTCATATCCTATTCTTCATAGAAACTTCGCACTATCGTTACTTTAAATTTGTTTTTGTTTTTTGTTATGCTCTTATTATATATTAATATTTTTGTTTTTCTGTTGCAAAAGCAACAAAAACTTTTGTCAGATTTCGAAACGAGCTTCGTTCTAAGATAAAAATCAAATATTACATTTTTGTTACAAATTCATTTACTTTTTATATGTCATTTTGTTGCAATTGCAACTATATTGATATATAATATCGTCATAAATTACTAATAATAATTTAAGGAGTCTATAAATGATTACTGACTTTAATAAAGAAACATTTATAAAAAACTTTGAACACAGCTGCGAGAAAGTTCAAAAAAAACATTTCAAAAAAAACGAAATAATTACAAGCTACATTGCCAAAAGAGAGCAATTCTGCATCCTTTTATCAGGCTCTGCAGACTTAGTTAGATACGATTTCAATGGCAACAAAACCATCGTCGAGCACTTTTCGCCAAACGATATCTTTGGCGAAGTATTCTATGTTGTATCTACAAACAATGAGCTTTTCGTTGAAGCAAAAAAAAACTGTGATGTGTTATTTTACACATATAACGATATCAAAACTCAATGTAAAAGCAATTGTGCCTTTCATAACATACTTTCCGAGGCATTACCAGAACTAATATTAAGCAAAGTAACAGACTTAAACATGAGGCTAGAGCTTCTTACCAAGCGCTCCATAAGGGAAAAACTTATTGGATATTTCTCCTTACTGTCAGCAAGAAGCTTCAGCAAAACCTTCACCTTGCCTTTCTCATTAACTGACTTGGCCGACTATTTAAGCATTGATAGAAGCGCCATGATGCGAGAACTCAAGCTCTTAAAAGACGACCGTATCATTGAAAAAAAAGGCAATACAATTACATTAATCTCTCATTGAACTTTGGGGACGTTCCTTAAAGTTCAAATTTTTCTATATTTATAGAAATCTTATGGATGATATATGTAATTATTCTAGGAGTAAGTTCGAATGTGAATTAAACTCGCTTAGAACTTCTTTATTAATTTTGTGGAAAGAGTTCAAAAACTTGTTTTTGGAAGGGCGCCACAAAATTAATTTAGAAGTTCTTGATGAGGATAATGAGCCGAGAACACTACTAGAATAATTACATATATCTTTATTGGATTTTTTCTAAAAATTTGCAAAAGCCAAAAATGAACTTTAAGGAACGTCCCTAAAGTTCAGTTTTTTAACGGAAACCGCCTCCGGCCTCCACCGCCGCCGAAGGAGCCACCACCTCCGCCGCCTGATGAGAATCCTCCTCCACCGGATGAATAATTTCTAGCTCTTGTTTCAGCGCTTTTCGCTGTAGAGATGCCATGCGTCGCATAAGAGTTTATTATTATTATGTTATCATAAGATCTGAAGTTGGATTGTTCAATAATTTCAGGATAAATTTCTTTGAATTCTTTTGCTACTTTTTTGGCAATTCCCATCATTTGAGCATATATCAAATAATCCTCAAATAATGCAACTTCTATTGCTTCTCTATCTTTTATGAGTGTATATTCATTTAAATATTTCTTTAAGCCGGCTAGCTGCATAGCTTCCTGCCTTAGCCCTGGCGTTACTGAATATACTTTCCTTTTGAAAACTTTTAATGTTACCTTTTCTCTGACTTGAAGTTTTCCATCTGCTACAAGTAGATCTCTTTGTTCTGCCAATATGTTATCAAACCATTTTAATATTTTAGAATAACTTTTATTACACCATTTTTCAAATTCTTTATTCTCAAGTATTCCATCATTGCTAGCCTCATAAAGCATATCAAAAAGCTTTCTTTCTCTTGCATTGCTGATTGAATCTTCTGGATTTGTTTCATTCAAGTAAATTAAAATATTATCCTTTTTGAATATTCCTCCATCATCTTTCTTTTCAATCCTAATTATAGAATCTTTAAGCCATTTCAAAATGATAGCCCCTAATAAGTCAGTTTTATTTTTTAATAGCTTATAATTATAACCTATATAGTATGCCCTAAAAATATCCTTATAGCATGGTATATCTCTATAATACGGCAAATCAGATGGCATTTTTTTGCCTTCTTTTCCAAAATCTAACTTTGAAGCCTTGCTAACCTTAATTGCTATAAAAAACCATATTCCTAAAAATATCAAAAATGGAAGTAAATCTGCCAAGAAGCTGAATATTTCCAAAATGGTTTCTCCAATCCCCTTAGATTTTTCATTATATTTTACAGATCCATCTTCGGCCATTTCATAATAATAATCGAAGTTATGGTTTATTTTATTAGATGTATTAAATGTATTATTTGGAAATTTTACAAGCATCGTCATATACTCATCTTGGGATAATCGCCCAGCTGACTGCATTTCTATATATCCATCATATACATAAGCTGTGCCACCATAGTTTCCATAGCCCCATACATCAACAGAACTTGGTATATAAGAATCAGTATGTACTTTTATGTATGCACTTCCTATTGAGTCTGAAAAGTCGTACGGTATAAATGTCCAATACAACATCTGTGAGTCGTCCAATTGAGCTATAAAATTACTTATCGTATATTCAACATTATATACATGTGAGCTATATTGGCTAATTCCCCAACACAATTCAACACCATTGCTTATTTTATTAATTCCACATTTATATGCTTTTTCTGCAAGAGTGCCTGACGTATCCCATGACGATAATGTTTGATAATATCTTCCATTCTCGCTCACACGCAAATTTTCTATTTTTGACTTTCCTAAATTATAATATGGATGATACACCTCTGTGCCACTATTAGTTGTACAGTTCCAAGTTTCGTTAACAGTAGCATTTCCGCTTTTATCAACATATATATCCATTGAAATTCTACTTATTGAGTTTGCATTTACTGCTTTAGAAACACTAAAAATGAGCAAAAAGAATAGAAAAATCAAAGAAATTTTTAATATTCTTTTCAAAATAATCCCCTCCCTTTTTCTCCAATATTATTTCATAATTCTCCATTTTTTACAATAGAAAATTTTTAAAATCATCATAGTTCAAGAATTTAGATTGTTTATTCATAAATTAAGCTATTACAAATATATTTATAACGGGGTGGCTTATTTTGATAATTAAATCGTTTAAACTAAACAAAAAAATAATTCTCGCAATTACTTTTTTTATTATATCACTCTCAATTATCCTTTTTGTTTCTCTTGCAATTGATGAAAATGAGCAAGAAAATCAAGAATCCAAGAAAGATAATTTTATAAAATGGGTTGATTTCAATGTCTCTTATGAAGCTTTGGACTTAACGTCCAAGCTAGACATAGACTCGCACAACAAAGACGCTGATATAAAATATAATTGGATAGAACTTCTCGCTTACCTTGCTTGTAAAAATGGTGGAAATTTTAAGAATTTCAAAAAATCAGATTTAGATGCTTTAGTTCAAAAACTTCAAAATGGTGAAACTATGGGAAATTTAACCAAGAACCTAAAAAATTATGACTATTATTACGAAAGTTACTCTGCCGTCCTTTCTCAATTTATTGGCTACAACTCTGACGAAAAATATGGCGTAATTGCATTTCTTCCAATCGCAAAAGGTTATTCATTTTCACATTATGACGATTTTGGCAAAAGCAGATCTTATGGCTTTCAAAGGACCCATTTAGGAAACGACCTAATGGGTAGCATTGGCACTCCTATAGTCGCCGTCGAATCTGGCACCATAGAACATTTAGGCTGGAATCAATTTGGTGGATGGCGCATCGGCATCAGAAGCTTCGACAAAAAAAGATACTACTACTACGCCCATCTAAGAAAAGACCACCCTTATGCTGATGGATTAAAGGAAGGCGACGTTGTAAGCGCCGGCGACCTTATTGGCTACTTGGGAATGACCGGATATAGCATCAAAGAAAATGTCAATAACATAAACGTCCCCCATCTTCACTTTGGCATGCAACTAATTTTTGACGAATCACAAGTTGATAGTCCAAACGAAATATGGATAGATGTTTACAACATCGTTGAATTTTTAAAACGCAATCGCTCTCAAATTATTAAGAACTTTGGGGACGTTCCTTAAAGTTCAACTCAATCAAATGCCTCAAAAGCTTGAAATACAAGAAGAAACAAAAATGAACTTTAAGGAACGTCCCTAAAGTTCAATTTTTTTTGCAACTATCGCTGCATCTAGTTCTGCTTCTTGCTCTTCACCAGTAGCCATGTTTTTTATTTTTATGGTTTTTGTGTTTATTTCGTCTTCGCCTATTACGATGATATAAGGTATTTCGAGTTTGTCTGCGTATTTCATTTTTGCTTTTAGTTTTTTGTTGCTTAGGTAAACTTCAGTATTTATGTTTAAGGCTCGCAAGTTGTTAGCTAGTTCTGTAGCTTTTTTTAGAATTGTGTCGTTTTCTGCCATTGGTATTATTAGGAGTTTTGATATTGATTTTTGGCTTGCATTAATTAGTCCTAGTTCGTTCAATTTATAGAATAAACGTGATAATCCGATGGAAACGCCTACGCCTGGCAATTTTTTGTTTGTGTAGTTTCCTGCCAAGTTTTCATATCTTCCTCCTGAGCAAACACTTCCTAGTTCTTTATATTTATTTAAAAATGTTTCACATACTGTTCCAGTGTAATAGTCTAAACCTCTGGCTATTGTTAAGTCTATTTCATAGTTTTGTTGTGGTACGCCAAATAGGCCTACTTTTTTGATAACTTCTTTTAGTTCATTTATGCCTGATTGGTATGTCTCATTTTGTGCTATTGTTTCAAGCTTTGCAAGTTTTTCTTCGGTTGTTCCTGTTATTTCGATAAATGAATTTATTTTATTTATTGCATTCTCACTTACGCCCAGCTCTTTGAATTCTTTAATGACCGCTTCTTTACCAATTTTTTCGATTTTATCTATTATTCTCAAGATTTCTTCAGCATTTTCTTTTTGCCCAATTTCTTCAAACAGACCATTCAAAATTTTCCTATTATTTATTCTAATCGTAAAATCATTAAATCCTAATTTAGTAAAAATTGTGTAAATAACGTTCAAAAGCTCTGCATCATTTGATATGTCTAATTCGCCATCTCCTATAACATCTATATCACATTGATAAAATTCACGATATCTGCCTTTTTGAGGCTTTTCGCCACGATAGACTTTGCCAATTTGATATCTTCTAAATGGAAAGCTTAAATTGCCATAGTTTTTAGCTACATATTTGGCAAGTGGCACGGTTAGGTCGAATCTTAATGATAAATCATTGTCGCCCTTCGTAAATCTATAAATTTGCTTTTCTGTTTCGCCGCCAGCTTTTGCAAGCAATATTTCAGAAAGCTCGATAATAGGTGTATCTAATGGCAAGAACCCATAAGACTTATACACGCCTTCGATTGTATCTTTCATTTGGTTAAATAATATTTGTTCTGATGGCAACAATTCCATAAAACCTGCAAGTGTTCGTGGTTCAATTATATTATTCTCCATAAATTTTCCTCCTTTTTTAATTTCAAACTCAAGTTAACATTTCATACAACTTTCAAATAATCCCAAGTCTGCAGTTCAATTTGCAGCTTCCGCTGCAATTGTAGTTGGACTTCCGTGTCCTGGGTACACCATAGTGTCTCCTGGCAATTTTAATAGCTTTTCAATAGATGCCTCTATCGCCATCTGGCTTGATGATGGCAAGTCAGTTCTGCCATAAGTTCCTTTAAACATTGTGTCTCCTGAAAACAAGCACTTTTCTTGCTCACAATATAGGCAACTTCCGCCTTTAGTATGACCTGGTGTATGAATTACTCTAAATTCTAAATCTCCCAATTTTAGTACCTGATTCTCTTCTACTGCCTCATCAGCCTCCATTTTATAGTCTTTTCCCAATACCATTATTGATAAGTTTATTATTGAATCTTGTAGTCCCTGATAATCGTCTTTATGTATTAATATCTTGCCTCCACATCTCTGTTTTAGGCTCTCCGCTCCAATTATATGATCGGCATGGCAATGTGTTAAATAGATATACTTTAATTGTGCATTTTCATCTTTTAAAATCTGTTCAATCTTATCTATGCTCCCTGCTGGGTCTATAACCATTGCTTCTTTCGTTTTTTCATCCATAACAACATAGCAATTAGTTGGACTACCTAGCCACATTGTTATTCTTACCTCTTTTAGTAACATTTTTATACTATAACTCCTTCCGCTAATCTATCTTCAATCGCTTATTATGCTAAGTTTTATTTGTTAATATTGGTGGCACGAATTGGAAATTTGGAGGATGTTTTTTTCCTCCGTCCCCAAAAACACCCAAAAACATCTATTTTTTCCTACGTACATCATAAACACTGTCAACCTTTTCAATGGCTCTTTGAGCTTTTTGTAAATCTTCCAAATTTTCTACTTCAAGTGTTAGCTCTATTGTTGCTATTCTTTCCTTACTCGTACGAGTGTTAACTCCTAAAATATTAGCTTTTGTTGTGCCCACTGCTTTTAGTACGTCCATTAATAGACCTTTTCTGTCATTTGCACTTACATCTATATCTGCTTGATATAATGATTTGCTCTCATCATACCACTCAACATCAATTATCCTATTCTCATCTGTAAGTAAATTTTTGACATTTACGCAGTCTTTTCTATGGACAGAAACTCCTCTTCCCTTTGTTATATATCCTACAATCTCATCTCCTGGCAATGGATTGCAACATTTTGAAAGCTTTACAAGGCAATTATCAATCCCTTTAACTATAACGCCTGAGCTAGAAGGCTTTGACTTTCTAGGCTTTGACTTTGCCAATTCTTCTATGGTTTTCTCTAGGTCTTCTTCTTTATGGTCCTTTCTATATTCTTGCAACATTCTTGCAATAACTTTTACTGCGGAATTTCCACCAAAACCAACAGCTGCATACATTTCATCTAAATTTTTATACTTATATTTTTCAAGCATCGGATCTATGTACTCTGACTTAAATAAGTCACTGTGGCTAAAGCCAATACGCTTTAACTCTTTATCTATCAAGTCTTTACCCTTTTCAATGTTTTCAGTTCTTTGCGCCTTCTTGAACCAACTCTGAATTTTATTTTTAGCCTTAGTACTTTTTACAAATTTTAGCCAATCTCTACTTGGACCTTTTGAATTGTCTGATGTAATAATTTCTACAATGTCTCCATTATTTAATGGCGTAATAAGTGGCATCATTTTGCTATTTATTTTGCAACCTACTGTATGATTGCCTATCTCCTCATGTATGCTATAAGCAAAGTCTATTGAAGTTGCGCCTCTTGGCAATACTTTTATTGCTCCTTTTGGAGTAAATACATAAACTTCATCCTCAAAAAGCTCTGTTTTTAGTGTATTTAAAAACTCTTGAGGGTCTTGCATATCTTTTTGCCACTCCAAAGTTTCCCTTAGCCAAGCCAATTTATCGTCCTCGACTTTTACTGACTTTTTCTTGCCAAAATAGCTTGCCTCTTTATATGCCCAATGGGCTGCAATACCATACTCTGCAACTCTATGCATATCCCACGTACGAATTTGTACCTCAAATGGAGTACCTTTATCGCCCAAAAGTGTGGTATGTATTGATTGATACATATTTGGTTTTGGCACAGCAATATAATCTTTAAATCTGCCTGGCATAGGCGTATACATTTCATGAACCACACCTAGTGCAGCATAACAATCTTTAATAGAATTTACAATGATACGCAAAGCAAATAAATCATATATTTGGTCAAGAGTTTTATTGTCTCTTTGCATCTTTCTATAAATACTATATAAATGTTTTGCCCTTCCTGTAACTTCTGCATCAATTCTTTGTTTTTTTAGACCGACCCTAATATCAGCCATTATTTTTTCTATGAATTTTAATCTTTCGTCTCTCTTTTTATTAATCCCTTCAACTATTTCGTGATATTCCTCTGGATATAAATATTTAAAAGCTAAGTCCTCAAGTTCCCATTTTAGTGAATATACACCAAGTCTATTAGCCAAAGGAGCATATAGCTCCATTGTTTCTTTTGCATTTGCAATTTGCCTATCTCTTTTTAAAAATTTTAGAGTTCTCATATTATGTAATCTATCTGCTAATTTAATTAGAATAACTCTTATGTCTTTTCCCATTGCTAAAAACATTTTTCTATAATTTTCAACTTGTTGCTCTTCTACAGATTCAAATTGCATTTTACCCAATTTTGTAACTCCTGCAACCATTTCTGCAATTTCATTGCCAAATTCTTTCTGCAAATCTTCATTTGTCACATCCGTATCCTCTACCACATCATGTAACAATGCTGCACAAATTGTGTCGTCATCAAGGCCTATATCTGCAAGAATATAAGCAACATTAAGAGGGTGCACAATATAAGGCTCACCGTGAATTTCTGCGTTGTTCTCCATGATGAAGCACAGCATAATTGTATACTTTCATAATCTTTTTCGTGTCTACACGCCTTGAATGTTCTTTTCTTTTAGCTATAACATCTTGTATAGTTATCACTAATATCACTTCCCTCTCTGTTATACAGATTTCATTATATCTTTAATATTTATCTGCAAACTATCAACACCATTAAATGAATTTATTTCCAGTACTCCTGCAATATCGACTTTATCTCCAATTTTATATAAATTAGCAAGTTGTCCTAAATTAAATCCTATTGCATTTACTATAGTATTATTTTCTCTAATTGTCAATTTTAGATGTTTTCCTTCTGATAATGCTCTTATTGAATCAATTTTTAGATTTTTAAATGCAAATATTGGCATGCTATTTCCTTCGCCATAAGGCTCTAGTCCTTTCAAGCTTTCTACCATATCTCTGCTTACTTCGGAAATACTTACCCTTGCATCTATATTAATAATTGGCACTATATCTTCTATATGCTCACTTCTAGCCTGTTCTTCAAACTTTTCTTTAAATTCATCCAGCTTCTCTTTTTTTACTGTCAAGCCAATTGCCATAGCATGTCCACCAAATTGCTCTATACAATCTAAACATTTAGTAAGCGCATTATACAAATCAAATCCCTGTATACTCCTTCCAGAGCCTTTTCCAGCTTCACCATCAAAGCTTAGCAATATACTTGGTTTGAAGTATTTTTCAGTAATTTTTGAAGATACAATTCCAATTACACCATGATGCCAATTTTCTCCACTTACAACTATTGTATTATTTTTGTCCAAATTTTCTTTTTCTATTTTGGCTATAGCACTGTCGTAAATTTCCTTTTCTATTTTTTGTCTTTCTAAATTATAGCCATTTATTTTTTTAGTTAATTCTTGTACTTCCATAACATTGTTAGACAATAGTAATTGCAATGCATCATCTGCTTTACCTAATCGCCCACAAGCATTTAATCTTGGTGCAACACCAAAAGATATCGCATTAGAGTCTATTTTTTTATAGCCTGAAATATTAATTATGGACTTTAATCCAATATTTTTAGTTTGATTTACTAACATTAGCCCTAACTTTGTAATGACCCTATTTTCATCTACTAATGGTACAATATCAGAAATAGTTCCAAGGCATACAATATCCAAATATTTTAGATATGCTTCTGGCTTTAGTCCTAACTCAATGCTTAATGCCTGTATTAATTTGAATGTAACTCCTACACCTGCTAATTCTCTAAAAGGATATTTGCTTTCTTGCCTTTTATTGTCGACTACAGCTATTGCTTTAGGAATTTTGCTGCTTGGTTCATGGTGATCTGTTACTATTGTTTCTATTCCCAGTGTTTTTGCAAATTCGACTTCTTCTACACCTGTTATGCCACAATCAACAGTTATCATTAGTGTACTATTATAATCTTTATGAATTTTAGCAATTGCCTCTTTATTTAATCCATATCCTTCATGCAACCTATTTGGTATATATACCGATGTTTCAAGTCCTATGTCGTGCAAGAAGCTTTTTAGAACTGTAACACTTGTAATCCCATCAACATCATAATCACCATATATCGTTACTTTTTCTTTATCTGATATTGCCTTTTTTATTCTATTTATTGCTGGTTTAATATCAATCATTAAAAATGGATCATGAAAATCATTTCTTGTAGGATTTAAAAATAAATCTATATCATTTTTTTCAACTATATTTCTATTTACTAATATTGTAGAAAGTAACCTATTCAAATTATATTTTTTCGAAATTTCTTCCACCTTGTTTTCATTTATATCACATATATTCCATTTTTTATTCATACTTAGTCCTTTCTATTTTTTGTATTATGTGGAATTGCAAGCTCAATAGCTTTTGGGCAATCAGATATTTCTACATTTTTCAGTCTTCCTGCAAATTCCCCATCTATAGTCCAGCTTATCTCTTCCATTGCCTCTATTTTAAAATAATTGCTTTGAGCAAATAATATGTATTCATTATCATGATAGTCTTTTTGGAAAAATGATCCCAAAATTTTAAAATATCCCAACAATGTTTTAGGCTTTCTAATAAATATTCCCTCCAAAACGCCATCATCAATTTGTATTTCACCTTTTGCAAACCACCTTAGTCCAGCAATAGATTCAGAGTTACTTATTCCGCCATAGATGAATTCATCTTCTACAATTTTTCCATCATATTCTATTCTTATATGATAAGATGGTATTTTTAGCAACTCTTTAAATGCATTTGCAAAATATGCAAGCCTACCATAAATATGCTTTGCTCTTTGAGAAGTCCTGTAAGACACATCTGTCATTACTCCAAATGCTGCAACATAGCAAAAATACTTTTTTTGATTAAATCTACCAACATCTATTTTTTTTGCTTTAGACTGAAGCAGATATTTTGTCATTTCTATGTTTTTAACTGGTAAATTTAAAGTTCTTGCCAAATCATTTGTTGTGCCAAGTGGAATAAATGATAAAGAGACATCTGATAGATGTTTCTCCATCATTGCCGTTATTGTCTCATTTAAAGTTCCATCTCCACCACATACTAATATAAGGTCTTCTGAGCCATCATAATTTTCAATTATTTTTTTTGCATTATAATCTTTTTTAGTTATTTTGATATCAACATCCATTTTTTGTTCTTCTAAATACTTTTTTATTTCATCAGATTTATTTAATATCTTTCCTTTGCCAGATGTTGGATTTATTATTGTTAAAACCTTTATACTCAAAGTTATCCTCCTATTTTCTGCTTTTAAATAACCTATCTAACAAACTCTTAGGTTCTTTTTCGTTAGCGTTTTCTTTTGTTTCAGCTGTTTTCGCTACTTCTTCGTCATCATCATTATCTTCTTCGTCATCATCATCGTTGTCTTCATCTTCATATTCGTCTTCATTTTCTTCATTGTCTTCATCATCGTCGTCTTCTTCAAAGTCATCTTCTTCATCATCATCGTCATCATAGTCAAAATCATCATAGTCGAAGTCATCTTCTATTTCTTCGTCGTCCTCATCTTTATCGTCTTCATTGCCTTTATTGTCTTCTTCTTCGTTTTCTTCAGCATCAAAGTCGTCATCGTCAAAATCATCATCATCCTGCTCGAAATATTGACTATCTTCTTCATCAAGTTGATCATATTCGTCTTCATCTTCATCATCTATTTCAATGTCATCATCTTCTTTTTTATGCTTATTTTGCGCTTTTTCTTCCTCCTCATCGTCGTCAATTTCTAAATCATCATCAATATCAAATTTTTTCTCTTCTGGTTCAAATTCAGATAAATCAACGCCAAATTTCTGTGTAACTTCATTCTGAAAGACTTCATAAATATTGCAAATTCCCTCTATTCGCCAATAGTTTGGATTTATTACAGTTGCCATATTTATATTAATATTATTTATTTCTTCCTCAAAATTCTTCTCTTTAGCTTCTATTCCTTGCAAATATGTAGCATTGTACAATTCTTTATATGCTTTTTTAGTATGCTTATTAGCAATTTCTCTTAAAATTAAATAATACAAATTATTTATTTGTTTTACATCTGCTTCAAAGTTTTTACAAGCTTGTTCCATAATCTTTCTATGTGCCTTTGTTCCACTAATTGCTGTCATTCTTTCATAGTCCAAAAATCCTACAAGATATTCTTTTTCAGTATTTAAAAATGTTAATTTTGTTGAAAGGTCTCTTAGCACCTTTTCGTATTTTTTTATGCCAATATTATCAGAGTCAACCTCAGCAAGTAATTTTTTCATTCTGTCATACCCTAAAACGTAGCACTCCGCTTCTCTCTTAGCTATATCAATTCTAGTTGAAACAGCTAATTGCAATACCTCATGATCGAACCCAATTTTCTCATTTCTACCATTTTTAGTCATTGCATCAATAATCTCTTGTTCCCCTGTGTTTTCTTTTGAGGTCACAAACTCCTTTAATTTTAGAACATCTTCAGGGTCAATTGAATTGAATGATTCTATAGATTTTTTAACATATTCTATATAATTAGCTTCGCCAAGTCTTTTAGCCTTTTCGCACTTGCTTCTTTCCTTCTGTCTTTGATTAAAATCATTCAAATATTTAGTAAATTCACTACTTAAATTTTTTAATTGCTCATTATTTTTAGACAAATTTGTTTCAATTTTTTCAAATTTTCCCTCTAAAACTTGAGGCTCTTCATCTAAATCATTAAATAGCTTATTTCTATCTTCTTCTAATTTTAAATTTAATTTATACAATTTTTCTTGTTCTTTTTGAATATTTTCTATTTCTCGTACTGTATTATCAAACTCTTTAATTACCCTACTTTCCTGGTTTGCTAAAATTTGATATTTTTCAATTTCATCTATGAGACCTTTAAAATTTTCATAATTGTCCCTTAAATTATATTTTCCATCAAAATTCAAAATTTTTTCTATATGTCTTTCCAGCACAATTGCACTTCTCTCATACATTTCAACAGCCTCCTTAATTTTTTTACATTTTCACATATTATATAAAATTTTTCATCAAAACACAAGATATTTATAACAATGTTCTAATTTTTCTTATTAAATAATGACTTCCACCTTGTGAATTATCTTGCACATTTTCTACCATGCTTATTATTAACAAATTATTTCCTTCTTCTCTATCAGTTGTAAAGCAATCGAACCATCCAAGTGTTCCGCTTTCCTTGTCATCACTTGATTTTTTTAACTCTGCTGTTCCAGTTTTTCCTGCAATTGTTACTCCAGGCATTTGCATATCGTGCGCAGTGCCTGCAGGATTTTCTACTACTTGAATCAAATCATCTCTAATTGTATTTGCTGCCTCTGCTGTGAATGCATTTTCTTTATAAATAGTGCCTTTTTTACTCTCATCATATTCAATATATGGTTTTATCATATTACCATCATTTGCAAATGCTGAATATACTGACGCCATAAATATAGGGTTTACTAAAATATCTCCTTGACCATAGCCAGAATCTGCAAGTTTTGTTTCTCCTTCTATTGATGTACCATTATTAGCTGCATACTGTGATTTTGCAAGCGTTAATGGGAATTCTAGTTGCTCATTAAAGCCTAACTTATCCAATCCACTTGCGAAGTCTTTTGCCCCTATTTTTAATGCTGATTGTGCAAAGTAAATATTATCTGAATATAATAAACCATTTAATAGATTTTTTGGTCCATTATATGCCGTTAATGTTGTTACACTGTAATTTCCCCAACTACTATCTTTTTGCCAACTAGTTCCTGTATATCCATAGTCTTCATTAGCACTTATTTTACCTGTAGTCAATCCTATAGCACCTGTAATTGGTTTAAATGTTGAGCCAGGCGTGTATGCTTGAAGAAATCTATTATATAATGGCTGAGCTTCATCATTATTTAGCTCATCCCATTGAGTTTGAGTCATTCCAAGAGAAAAATCATTTGAGTCATAGCTTGGAGTACTTACTAATGCTAGTAGTTCTCCCGTTTGTGGCTCCATTATAACAAAAAAGCCCTTATCATCTTTCATTTGTTCATACACTTCATTTTGTAAATCACTATCAATAGTTAATTTTACATCTTGGCCGTCCTTTTTGTCTTGTTTAGCTAATTCAATTTTTCTATTTCCATCTTGATCTTCTATATAAATTTCTGCACCATCTATCCCTCTTAATGTATCTTCAAAAGCCTGCTCTAATCCTGCTTTTCCAATAACGCTATTTGTGTTGTATCCTTCTCCTTCATGATTTTTTAGGTCATCAGCACTTACTGCCTGAACATATCCAATTAGATGCCCTGCCTCTTGTCCAAGTGGATATACCCTTCCATCTATTTTATTTATCAATATTCCTGGTATTTCAAGCAACTGGTCTTTTAGCTCTGTGTTTGAATCTGAAATTTTTCTTATTGGCACAAATGTATCGTCTTTTACATAAGATGCAGATAATTGTTCATTTATATAGTCTTCTGAAACACCTGTAAGCTCTGAAATTTTTGCTATTGCACTTTCTCTTGCATCTCCTTCTTCCAATTTACCAGGAACAATCCCAACTGAAGCTATTTGTCCATCTTCTGCAAGTGCATTTCCATTTCTATCTAATATGCTACCTCTTTTTGCTTTTATTGTAGAAATACGCACTTTATCTGTTTCACCTAGCTCTGGGAAAATTATACTTGAATTCCATTTTAGCTTATACTCTTCGCCTTCTTTTACTATTCTTGCAATATTAGAAAAATTAATTTCACCTGCTGAAGTATACATTTTTTCACTATAAGAAATATCATAGCCATTATCAGCTTTTTCTACTCCAGTAATATCAACACTCACATTTTCGGCTCCAATACCTTCATAAATATTTTGATTTCTTGTTGTAAAATCTTCTTCACTCATATTCATACTAGCTGTTTTTGTATACATTGCATCATAATCTTTTTGATTAAGCAAATCAACATAATCGCTTAGTACTTGCCTAGCAGCATTTTCCCCATTTCTTTGGTAATAAATAAACATGGTTGCACCAGCTGCAATTACTAATATAAGTACAAAAATTGTTATTATAATTGTTCTTTTATTTTTCATATTTTTCCTCCTTATTTTTTATATTTCATATTATATCATAAAGTGAACATTTATGCCATCAATATTTGTCTTAAATGTTTACTTTTTTGACAAAAAATGATAAAATAAATGTGTAAAATACATAAAATTGAGGAGATGTTTTTGTTTTATGAAAAGATTTTTCAGCAATGCAAAATTGCAAGAAAGAGTACTTTCAGATGCAGATTTTCAAGAACATATTGAAGAAAATATAAAAGACAATTATGATAACCTTGAGCCTATTGACATTGACATAGATAATCATACATATACCTTTTTAGAAAGCGGCACGCTATTTTCAATATTCTCAAATTTGCTTTATTTAATTGCATATCCGATTTTAACAATTTTAGATAAACTATTATTTAACTTAAAAATAAAAGGAAGAGAAAATATCAAAGCCATAAAAGGTGCAAAAATCACAGTCTCACAACACATACAAGAATTAGATTGCACTATGGTTGGTTTAGCAAATCGCTTTCAAAAAACTTACTTCACAGCACTAGAAGATAGTTTCAAAATCCCTGTTGTTGGTGGCATTATGCGTTTACTTAACGCCATACCAATACCTAAAGACATAAAATACACCAGAACATTTATGAATGGCATAGACAATCTACTAAAACAAGGCAAAACCGTACACATCTATCCAGAAGGCTCGCTCGTATCATACAGTGAAAAAATAAGGCCCTTCAAAGACGGTGCCTTTGACTTCGCTGTAAGAAATAACGTGCCAATCGTGCCACTTACATTCAAATATGAAGAGCCTACAGGTATACGCAAGCACCTAAAAAGCCATCCATTTCTTTCACTTTATGTGCTACCAGCAGAATACCCAGACTTAACTTTAAGCAAACCAGAAGCAGTAAAAGAACTTAAAAATCGTGTTTACGAAAAAATGAACTTTAGGGACGTTCCTTAAAGTTCATTTTTTGAGTAAATCTATAAGCCGGGTTCTGTCTTTTAAAATAGTCATTTATCTAGGATAAATATTGCTATTTACCTCAAGCCACGCAGTTCAGAAGGCGCCGAGCAGGCTTAATCTTCTACTTAGGTGTTGCTCCAGATGGGGTTTACACAGCCCACTATGTCACCACAGTGGCGGTGAGCTCTTACCTCGCCTTTTCACCCTTACCTAAATATTTTAGGCGGTTTTTTTCTGTTGCACTTTCCTTAAGGTCACCCTTACTAGACGTTATCTAGCATCATTGCTCTATGGAGCCCGGACTTTCCTCTCGTAATTCCTTTCGAAATTTACCAGCGACTATT
>CALXJQ010000007.1 GCA_944388665.1 uncultured Clostridia bacterium | reverse complement strand
CGAAAGGAAATAGAAAAATGATTGAAGAAGACAAAATAGGAAATTATATAAGTCAAAATACATTAGATATGACACGAGTAGTAAATAAATATTATAACTATGTAAGTACAATTATCAGAAACAGCGCTATTCTATCTATAGAAGATGAAGAAGAAATTATTTCAGATGTTTTCTTCATAATATGGAAAAATCGAAACAAATTGGATAAAAAGGCAAAGTTTAGTCCATATATAGCGGGAGTTACTAAAAAAGTAATGTTCAGAAAGTTTAGTGAACAAAATAAGAAAATTCAGATTACGAATTATGAAAATGACATTGTTGCAAAATTTGACATAAATAATGTAATTGAAGAACGTGAATTAAATGAATGTATAATTCAAAATTTAAAAAAGATGGGCAAAACAGAATATGAAATTTTTACTAAATTTTATTACGAAGGAAAAAAAGTAAAGGAGATAGCTAAAGAAATGGGCCTAAGTGCAAGTAATGTAAAGGTTAAATTACATCGTACTAGGGAAAGGATTAAAGAATTTTTAAAGGTAGGGGGATTTAAGTATGAGTAAAGAAAAGGTTTTAAATAACTTGTATGAAGAAATTGCAGTAGAAAATTGTAAAAAAAGATATAAGAAGACTTATAAAATAAGCAGAGCACTAAAAAATATATCTTTAAGCATAATGGGCTGCTTATCAATTACTGGTATTGTATTTGCAAATGATATATCAGCCCAAATATATGATAATTTTTTTCTTACGGGAGATGGCGTAAAAACAGCTATAAATGAAGGCTATATAGAAAATACAAACATGGAGGCAGAAAATTCAGTTGCAACAGTGGCAGATACAACAACAGGCAAACAGATAGATGCTGCAGATACATCAATAAAAGTGGATGAATTTGTAATGGATGATTTTACATTAAGTATGACTTTTGATGTAACTTTGTCAGATAAAGCATCAGAGATTATAAAGGCAGAAGATGTTTACGATATGAACTTCCCAGATTTAATTATCTATGATGAAAATAATACGGTACTATTTTGCAATTCAGGCATACAATTTGATGAATTTTGCAAAGAGAAAAATCTAGGATACAACTATGATACGGCAACTGATGAGCAATATATTGGAAGTGGTGTAAACACGTTTGTATCACAAAAAGATGGAAATCATGTAAAGGTAGTTTATAATATCTATACGGGAGGAGACTGCAGTTATCCAAAGAGCAAAAAGTTAAATATGGAAATGAGCCAAATAAAAATTGCTAAAAATGAGCAAACAAAGGCAGGAGACGAAGAAATTACTTTAAATGGAAATTGGAACTTTAGTGTTGATGTGCCAGAAAAAATGTATAATAGGCAGACAACAAGCTATGTTCAAAAGAAATCTTCAGATGACAAGTTTAAAGTAACAGCAGCAACTGTATATCCTACAGGAATGAATGTTACAATACAAGCTCAATCAGAAAAGATTCCTGAAAGAAAAGTTTCAGAAGAGTGGAAATTTTATAAAACATTACCAGATGGAGATGAATTAAAAAATTCAGAAATTTTGAATTATATAGCTTGGAAAGAAGAGCAAATGCCAGAAAATAAAGCTATTGAAGAACGAGTAAGATATTTATATGACATAGATTCTTATGTGACAAATTCTAATGGAGAGAAATTTGAAATGACACAAGGTCCAAATGCTAATGGAAGTGTATATATCGATAAAGATGGAATTATGACTTATAAAGCGACTTATGACCTTACGAATTATAATCAAACAGATGAAATAACAGTTCATATAAGTTACCACGGAGAAGATATAGAAATTGTGTTAGGAAAGGAGCAAAAGTAATATGAAAACAAAAATAATTACAGTAATCATGCTTATAGCCATTAGTAGTTTACTATTTTTTAATAATGTATTTGCAGCTGAAAATAATATAAAAGATTCTAGTGAACTTATTAAAGAAGCTTTTGAAAATTGGATAGATTCAGACGATTATCAATTAAATTCTCTTATTATAACCGATGAGGAAGAAAATGAAGTGAAAGGGTATTTGACTTATAAAGAATCTTCTGATGATAATCAAAAAATATGTTTTGTAGAATTGAAAAATGAAAGTGGAGAATATAAAACAGATTATATAGGCGAAACACCTAAAAATTATGATAAATTTTTAGAAAAATTTAATGAATACGAAAGTACTGAAACTTATCAAGTTCAGGGAAAAGAATCTGATAAAACATTAGCTAGCCAAGAAGAAAAGAAAATATCAAATACGATAATCGTTAGTTGCTCAATAGTATTAGCTCTTATCGTACTTGCCATAATAATAAGATTTGCAAAAAAAGCTTGCAATTTTAGAAAAAATGTGTAATAATATAGACATAAATTGTTTGGAAAAAGACGATAAAAAAGAGGAGTACATTAAAACTAACTTTAAAGAGAAAAGAAGTCGTTGGCTGAGAGCTTCTTAAAGTGAAGATAATGGAAGGTAGCTTTTTTAGTTGATATTCTGAGAAATCTAAAATAGGGATATCCGTATTGCTGCGTTAAAGCATTTGAGATATTATTTTGGAAATAATAATTAAGGTGGTACCGCGAAAGTAAAGCTCGCCCTTATGTGGGGTTGAGCTTTTTTTGATTTTATATGCTTCTTGCTAGACCTTAAATCAAATATTGAAAGCAAAAAGGTATAGCAAGTTAGATTTGCTTGATTTTAAAAACCACTACACTAAAAGAAAGGAATGATGAAAATGCCTAATAAAAAATTAGATGATAAGTTTAACCCAAAAAACTTTGAAGATAAGTTATATGAGCATTGGGAAGAATCAGGCTATTTTAAGCCAAGTATGGATACAGCAAAGGAGAGCTATTGTATAGTAATGCCTCCACCAAATGTAACTGGAAAATTACACATGGGTCACGCTTTAGATGGTACAATACAAGATATATTAATAAGATTTAAAAGAATGCAGGGGTATAATACTTTGTGGGTTCCTGGGGCCGACCACTCATCAATTTCAACAGAAATGAAAGTTGTACAAAAACTAAGAGAAGAAGGAAAAACTAAACAAGATATTGGAAGAGAAAAATTCTTGGAAGAATGTTGGGATTGGACAAAACTATATGGTGGAACCATTGAAAATCAGCAAAAAAAGATTGGCTGTTCTTGTGATTGGGATAGGCGTAGGTTTACATTGGACGAAGGGTTATCAGATGCAGTATTAGAAGAATTTGTTAATTTATATAATGATGGCCTAATTTATAAAGGAACTAGAATGGTAAACTGGTGCCCTAATTGCAATACAGCAATTTCAGATGCAGAAGTAGAGTATAAAGAAGAGGCTTCACATTTGTGGCATTTAAGGTACAAAATAAAAGGTGAAGATAGATATGTTGAAGTTGCTACAACTAGGCCAGAAACAATGCTTGGAGATACTGCAGTAGCAGTACATCCTGATGATGAGAGATATAAAGATATAGTTGGAAAAACTTGTATTGTTCCAATAGTCAACAGAGAAATACCAATAATTGCAGATGATTTTGTAGAAAAAGAATTTGGAACTGGCTGTGTAAAGATAACTCCAGCACATGACCCAAATGATTATAATGCTGGATTAAAATATAATTTAGAGATTATCGAAGTATTTGATGAAAAGTCAATTATGGGAGATTTAATGCCAGAGGTAAAAGGTATGAAATCAATAGATGCAAGGCCAATAATAGTAAAAAGATTAAAAGAGTTAGGCGCACTAGTATCTATCGAAGATTATACTCATAATGTTGGCAAATGTGAGAGATGTAAAACAACTATAGAACCACGAATATCTGAGCAATGGTTTGTAAAAATGAAAGGCCTTGCTAAACCTGCAATTGAAGCAGTAAAAAATGGTGATGTCAAATTTGTACCAAAAAGATATGAAAAAATATATTTTAGCTGGCTAGAAAATATTCAAGATTGGTGCATATCTAGGCAGTTATGGTGGGGACACCAGATACCAGCATATTATTGCGACAAATGTGGACACATAAATGTTGCTAAAACAAAGCCAGAAAAATGTGAAAAATGTGGTTCAACAGAATTACATCAAGATCCAGATACATTGGATACGTGGTTTAGTTCAGCATTATGGCCATTTTCAACTCTTGGCTGGCCAAATAAAAATGCAGAAGACTTAAAAACATTTTTCCCAACAGACGTATTAGTTACTGGATATGATATTATTTTCTTCTGGGTAGCAAGAATGGTATTTTCAAGCTTATACGCCATGAAAGACAAGCCATTTAGCGATGTTTTAATTCATGGAATAGTACGTGATAGTCAAGGAAGAAAAATGTCAAAAACATTAGGGAATGGAATTGACCCAATTGAAATAATTGATAAATATGGAGCAGATGCATTAAGATTTTCATTATTATCAGGCACAACAATGGGTAATGACATAAGATATATGCCAGAAAAACTAGAGCAAGCATCTAATTTTGCAAACAAAATTTGGAATGCAGCCAAATTTATAATAATGAATAGGCCAGAAGAAGAGAAAATAATACAATTCAGAAAAGAAAACTATGTCGAAGAAAAGAATACATATAAAGATGATGCTTTAACAATAGAAGACAAGTGGATGATGAACAAATTAAATACATTAATCAGGGAAATTACAGTAAATATTGAAAACTACGATTTAGGTGTTGCATTAGATAAACTTTATAACTTTATGTGGAACGAATTTTGCGACTGGTATATAGAAATGGCAAAACTACGCTTATATGGAGAAGATGAAAATGCCAAAATACAAGTTTCATTCGTGCTAAACGAAGTCTTCAGAAATTGCTTAAAACTATTGCATCCATTCATGCCATTCGTTACATCTGAGATTTACGATAAATTAGTAAATTATGATAGCAAAGAACTAATGGTAAGTGATTGGCCTAAGACAGCTAACTTTGACTATAAAGCTGAAGAAAATATGATAGAACTAGTAAAAGAAATCATTATAGAAATAAGGAATATTAGAAATACTAAAAACATTCATCCAAGCAAAAAATCAAAACTAATATTTGTAACGAAAAATGATGATATAAAAAATAATCTAAAATCTTTAGAAAAGATTTTATTGAAATTTGGATTTGGTGATGAATTAATAATCCAGAAAGACAAAACTAATATTCCAGAAAATTCAATTAGCATCGTAAGAGATAACTTAGAGCTATATATGCCACTAGAGGGGCTAATTGACTTAGAAGAAGAAAAAAAGAGAATCGAAGCAGAAAGAGCAAGACTAAAAGCAGAAGTAGAAAGATGCCAAAAGATGCTTTCAAATCCAGGCTTTGTTAATAAGGCTCCTAAGGCAAAGGTGGAAGAAGAAAGAGAAAAATTGAAAAAATATCAAGATATGCTTGATAAAATTTAGAGGATTTAGGGATGACCTAAGTCATTAAAATATATAAAAATAATAGATTGCAGACAATATAAATTAATTTATGAATAAATAGTTGACACAAGTTTCTATAAAACCAGTATTTTATTATAAAAAAGGAGAAAAAGGATGAGGATATTATATAATGAAGATATTTATTATATTAGTCAAAATAAAAAAATAAATAAGATTACAATAAATGATTTTTTTGAAATTTTATGGTATAATGCAAAGCGAGAAAGTGAAAAAATGACAACTAAATTTGTAACAGATTATATTGATAAAAAATTAGATGAAAATCCAAATTATATAAGATACACATTTTATGAATTGCAAGTTAAAAATAATTTATCTGAAGAAGAAGCAGATGAATTTTTAAGAATAAAGAAAACAAAGGTTATAATGTATATTTTTACAAATGTAAGATTTACATATCAAAATGCAGATAGGATGGTACAACCGAATGAATTAATAATAGCAATAAAAGACGAATAGGAAGGAATAAGAAAATGAAATTTAAGCTTGAAGATATATTTAATAAAAATGAAATAGAATTAATCTCTAAAAGTAACAGGATTGAAGATAGAGTTTATACTATTGATGAGCTTAGACTAATTAGAAATAATATAATTAACGGTATATTTAGTAGAAGTTCTAAAAATGAAGATATACAAAAAGCTAATGAAGAATTTTATGATATAATTGAAAAATTTGATAAAGTATGTAGTTAAATATATTGTATTTTATTCGAGGTGCTATATGAAAAGGAAAGTATTTGAAGTATTTAAACTAAAAAATGGAGATATGGCAACGATTATAGGAACAGACAAAGATTATAAAGTAGAAATTGTTGGCAAAAATGGAAAAAGAAAAGAAATAACAGAAATTAATGAAAATGACATTGATAAAGTAATTGTCACAAAATAAAATATATGGAGGATTTATATGGAAAAGAATATTAATATTCCAAATCAAAAAGAAAAATGTAATATAAAAGCAAAAGTGTTTTACGGAGCAAAAATTCGGTAAGAACTTTTTTATTTTTTGTCATGGCTTTTGCAGTAAAAAAGAAAGTAATTCTATTGAAATAGTAGCTAAGGAACTTTTAAAAAAGGGCGTCACATCTATTTCATTTGATTTTCCAGGACATGGTGAAAGTGAACAAAATATGTCAAAGTTAACTGTTGATATTTGTATTTCGTATATAAATTCAGTTATTTCATATATTAAACAAGAATTTGGTTCGGATGTTAAGATTTCTTTCTATGCAATTAGCTTTGGAGCATACATATTATTGAACAAACTAATAAATGATAAAGATAATTATTCTAATATAATATTGCGCTCACCAGCGATTAATATGAAAGAAATACTATTAAGAAGTTTGTTAAAAGATAGTTTATCTTCATATAGGCAGACAGGAAAAGCTAGAGCAGGTCATAACGGAGAAAAAGAAATAGATTATTCATTTTTAGAAGATATAGAGAAAAATAATTTATACAAAAATTATAAAGAAAAGAGAAAAATAATCATAATACAAGGAGTATTAGATGATACGGCTTTAATTAAAGATACATATAAATTTATAATGAATAAACCAGAAATCCAACTTATAGAAATAGAAGGATTAAATCATCATATGGAACCAGAAGAAATTAAAGATATTACTTGCGAAATGTTAAAAATGATTAAATTGACATAATTATGAAAAAATGCTATAATTATACTGCAGTTTTACAATGCAAAAGCTAACAGGATTTAAAAACGTAAACAGATTGTAAGGAGGCATTTTTATGTTAAGCATTGAAAGAGGAAAAAACGGTAAGTATGGAGTTAAAAATGAATATGGAGAACTTATCTGTGACTTTATCTATGATGAGATTCGGAATTATTCAGAAGGAATGGCAGCAGTAAGAGTAAATGACAAATGGGGTTATATTAATGAGCAAGGAAAGGAAGTTTGTGAAATTAGGTATGAAGCAGTAGGAGATTTCCAAAACAAACTTGGAGTTGTAGAAAAAGAAGGTAAAAAGTGCTATTTGAATTTACAAGGAGATGAAGTAGCCGTTACTAATTTTATGAATGAAGAAATGATTTTTGAAGGCTGTAAGAGTTGTGCAATTGGAAATCATACTATTACTAATTTACCAGGTGGTTACCTATATGAAGATGATTTCATTAATGTAACAATTGATCCTGAAATTCCAATTCGTGGATTTATTGTAATTGGAATTAAAAAACATATTTCTTCAACAACTATGCTGACACGAGAAGAAAGAATCCAAATAGAAGAAATTACAAATAAGGTAAAAGTAGCTTTAGAAAAACTTGGAGCAAAAAATATTCTTTTGTTTGAAGATGGTTTTTCAGAACATTATAGAAGATGGATTATTCCTTCGGATGATTGGATGTTCCAATTTGGTAGGGGGAAGAATTTAAAGCAAATAACCACTTATGCTCGTAAGAATATGTCAATAGAACAAAAAAAATCGTTTTTGCTGTTTGCAGAGCAGGTGAAAGAACTGTTAAATCCGTAATTAGCTTGGAGGAGAAGATATTTTCTTCTCCTCTTTAATATGGTTAAAAAAATAGTGAATAAAAAATTGACAAAAGTAAAAAAAAATGTTAACATAATCAAAGAGAGGCTTTTGTGTATTAATCTGAAAATGTTGTTCATTTGAAGGAGGAAAAGGACATGAAAAACAGACAGTTTGAAAAAAGTTTTAGTAAAGAGCGGTTAATTAGTCCAAAGAGAATAATTGCCGCGGATGTAACAACGGGGAAAACAATTTGGTTGACTGATAAAATTTTTCCACAGCATTTTTATCCACTAAGTATTAAAGAATATTGTGAAGCAATTAAAAAAGGAGTAAAGGAAGGTATTGAGAAAATTCCGATTTTGTCGGTTAGTAGTAAAGACATTCCTTACTGTGATTTTAATTGTGTAGATTGCTTGGCTTGCCCAAGCAGGGAATGGGCTATTTCAGATAATCATATCAAATATCCTATAATTCCTATTGAACTTTATAAAAAAGTATTGAAAGAAATTTCAAGGTATTCAAAAGAAAGAGGATGTGAAAATGTAAGATTTGAATTGTGTGGCGAAGGAAATCCAGATTTGTATAAAGACAGAATTGAAATGATTAAATTTGCTACCCAAGAATGTGGAATGAAGATAGTATATGTCAGTACAGGAAGTAAAATGTCAGAAGAACTTATTGATTGTTTGGCACATTATGCTTCGTGTATAAGAATTAGTTTTCCTGGTATATCTACAACAGCTTATGAGGTTTATTCAGGCCAAGTTGTTCGAAATTCTTTTGAATATGATGATGCAATAAGATTAGTTGAAAAATTATGTGAAAAAAGAAAGCAGTATGGTAGAGAAGATGAACTTTTGATTGGAACGAGAACTTGTATTAGACCTTTAAATGATGGTCATTATACAGACTTCTTAGAAACAGTCGGAAGATTTGGAGTAGACGCTTTTCAAGCTGTAAAGGTATTAACACCTGAATATGGTAAACATCAAAGTCAAAGTATGACTTGTCAGGCAATTAGTGAGTTGTTAGAATTAAAAGAAAACTACAGAAAATTTGGTATTTCTAGTTTTCAAATTCCAAATGACTTGAGTAAGATTTACAATGATCGGTCTTTAAGAGAAGAGGTCAAGCCGTCTAGATGTTGGAGTTCACTTGTATCACCTCCATTATACGGAACGAATTTAATGTGCTGTGTATTGTGGGATAGGATAACAGATTTATCATATCACTATGGAGTAATGGAAGGAAATATTGGTGAATTAGAAACAATGATGAATGGAGCAAATGCAAAATTTATCAAAGAAAATTGTCCCAAAAATTGCAAAGACTGTTGTGCCTATAATGATAATAAATTCATGGATAGTCTATGGAAAGTTTTAAAAGTTCAAGATAATTTGGACAATATAGAATTTTTCTTTGAATATTAATTGGCACATCAAATAGAAAAAGAAACAGATTAATCTGTTTCTTTTTCTATTTGATTAATAAACATAGTTTTTATTGTAGAAATACAATCTAATAAGGATTTCCTATATTTGCTTGAAATATTTAATACCGTTTTTGAATATTTTGCCATATCGTCTAAATTGTTTCCAAATTGATATGTCCAATTATGTCTAGGCAAAAACCAAATATGAAATTGACCATCACTACCTTCATCTTGAAATTGAATAATATTATTAAAGCCTACGTGATGTAAAGTATCTATTAATTTGTCAGATATATTATATATTTGCATTTTTTGTTCATTAGTAAATTCACAAATACTGGAATAGGGCTTATTAGTTCCTAAAATTACAAGTCCCATAATTGGAATTTCAGGATCGGCAGTTACATTTATAAATCCATTATCAAAAATATATTCACCAGGTAAGTTTTTTATATTATGATTTGCAATAGCCATGCCGAGAGTACCTTCAAATTCCATAGATTCATCAAGCCAATTTTTTATTTTGTTCATATAAACATAAACCTCCCTTAAAATAAATGTTACATTAATATATCATATATTTTTAGATAAATCAAATATAACACCTTTACAAAGGTATATACTTATTATATAATCGTTGAAAAAGAGAGTTACGGGGGAGGAAAATCTTATGAAGATAGGAATAATATCAGATATACATGGCAATATAGATGCTTTGAATGCTGTGTTAAAAGAAATAGAGAAAGAAAATATAGATAAGATAATTTGTTTAGGTGATTTTATAGGACGGAGCAGGAAAATCAGAGGAAGTAATACAAAAAATATTACTAATAAAAGAAAAATGTATATGTGTAAGAGGAAATAGAGAAAAATACATAATAGAAGGGATGCCAACAATAGTACATGATGAAAAAGTAAAAGTAAGTAAGGAACAGATAGATAGAAATGAATGGATAAAAAAGCATTTAAGTAATACCTCAATAGAATTTATAAAATCTTTACCTAGAGAAAACATGATAGAAATATTAGGCAAGAAAATTTATATGGCTCATTATCCAATGGATAATGAAATGAATTTTAAAAAACATATAAAAATTGCTAATTTACAAGATAACGAAGAAATGTTTAAGGATATTGATGCAGATATTTATTTATATGGTCATACTCATGTTGGAATTTATAATAAGAGTTCTAATAAATATTATATAAATCCTGGAGCCTTAGGCTGTCCGGGCAAAACAGATGAAGCACCATATGGAATATTAAATATTGATAGAACAACAATTACGTATAAGCAATTAAAAGTTAAATATAATGTAAAGAAAGTAATTGAAGATATTAATGAATTATCGTTTCCTGGATATAAACACGTACTAAAAATATTTTATGGAATAGATTGACATAATTGTTGACTAAGCTGTAACAAGATGCTATAATTAATATTGTTAGGTAAATACTATTTTAATAAGGAGGATATTATTATGTTGTTCAGTATCATAATTCCTGTTTTCAATTCGGAAAAATATTTGCGGAAATGCTTAGAAAGTGTATTGAAACAAACATATTCAGAATTTGAGGTTATTATTATTGACGATGGTTCAACGGATTCAAGCCCAATAATACTAGATAAATATGCTAAAAAAGATTCAAGAATACAAGTGTATCATGTGAAAAATGGAGGTGTTACGAAAGCAAGAAAAATAGGAGTATCCCTAACTAAAGGAGATTATGTTATTTTTATTGATTCGGATGACACTATAAATTGCGAGTTACTTTCTAATATTGAGGGGACATTGAAAAAATTTCCTAATATTGATATGATACGATTTAGGTGTAAAATGATTAACGATAAACCAGGATTTGATCATGAGTTATATAATGATTATAATTCTGATTGTAATGTTTTGTATTCTGGAATAGAAGCAATCAGAAGATGGAATAATCCAGATAAGAGATACGAAATTTTTTGGTTATATGCCATGAAAAGGGAAAAAGCACTAATCATTCAAGATGAGCCTAACTTTAAATCTAGTAGTGATTATGCTATTGTACCAGTGATTATAGCTAATTGTCAAAGAGTAGTTATGATAGAGTATATTGGATATAATTATACCTGTGATAATGGACATAGTATAACCCATTCAGTTGGATATCAAAGAGAAAAAGATAGGGCTTTAAACTTTATAGGTGCGTATATGTATTTAACTTCAAAGATGAAAATGATAGAAAAAGAGAAAAATATTGATTTTAACTTTTTCCATGAAGAATGGAGGCAAAGATTACTGAAAAAATATAACATATTAAGTGATCCCTTAAAAATTGAATTAAATGCTGAATTTGAAAAAGCATTTAATCAATAATGTACAAATGATACCTGTTAATATTAATATATTTCAGGTATCATTTGCCTTTATATAAAGTAATAATGAGAGGAATATCGAATGAATCTATATAAATATATCAAACAAATAATCCAATTAAAAGAAATAGAAAAATTATCTAAAGATAGATACGAAATAGCAATTGTTAGAAGTACATTAAAGAATTTATCTAATTTATTTTATAGAGATTATACTTTTTTCTTAAATAAAGAAAATTTAATAGATAGAAAAGATATATATAATAAAAAAGTAGATATTACTGACATTAAAGATTTTTCAATTGTTTGTAAAACTTATTGTGAGATTATTAAAAATGTTCTTAAAGAAAATTATAATATTGATTCAGAATTAATATCGCCATTTTCTGATGAATTCAGACATATTGATTTAATGATAGTAACTAAAACAGGAAAAAGATATATTGTAGATCCTTTATCAGATTTAGTTGAAATGCAGGTAGGCTTAAAAACAAACAATTTTGCGAGTAAGGACTATTATAATAAAATTTATAAAGGAATGTATAAAGAAATTAGTTTTTTTGCTGATGAAGAATTAGAAGAAATAGACGATAGAATTGGATATAAAAATGGAAATAAGTATCTTAATAACATTTTAGAAGAAATAAAAAGTTATTTTGACAGCAATATGAGGCAAACAATTAGCTTAGAAAGTGAAAGAGATAAAATAATAGAAAATAAATTGAAATATATATGTGAACATTTGAATAATAGGAACAGAATAAATGGTATAGTAGATTTAGTTATGTACATTAATACTGTAATAAGTAAGATATTTTCTAAAGAAGAACAAAGTAGAATCCAAGTATTGAATTTTTTTGTAGATGAAAAAGATATAATTAATAAAGAATTGGATTTGATACTTGATAAGAAAAACAAAAGAGATAGAGGTGTAGTAATTAAAATAGGAGATAAATGTTTTATAATAGGACTAAATGTTTTATTTAAAGAATTTAGTAATAATGAATGGAATGAAATAGTTAATGAAAATAAAATATTTGTTAGACCGAAGTTTAATGTTATTTTATTAGATTATCTAAAGAAAAATGGAGCGGATAGAAACATTGTTCATAATAATGAATTTTTAAGATTATTTAGTATTTTTGAAAAAAGATTGATAAGAAGTGGAAAAAAGTTTGAAGAAATAATAAAAAACAACATAGTTATAAGAGATGGGAAAATACTAACTAAAGTAAATGGAGAAAGATTTTTATATAAAATTGAAGGTTGTAATTTAGTAGTAGAAGATTATAGTCACAATATAAAAGCCACAATATTGTTCCAAGACGAAGGAAGAAAAATCATTCATAAAAAAGAACGAATTTTAATAAAAGCAGAGAAAAAAGATATGGGGGAAAGATAAAACTTATATGAATACAAAAATTAATATTAAAAATAAGATTACGGGATATAATATACCAACTGTTATTAATATTCCAATAAATTCAAAAGATATAATTATAATGTGTCATGGTTTTGGTGGAGATAAAGATAGTCCAATTTCAAAATTGATTGCACAAATGTTTTTAGATGGAGGTATAGGAGTTGTAGCTTTTGATTTTCCAATTCATGGAGAAAGTAAAGCAGAAATAGAAGAATTTACTGTTAAAAATTGCGTATCAGATATTAATGTTGTTAGAACTTATATTAATGATAATTTTCCTCAAAAAGATATATCGCTTATGGCTACGAGTTTTGGAGGTTATATAGCTATAAATAGTTTTTTAGATGGAAATGTATTTTATAAATATGTAATATTAAAATCACCAGCAGTAAATATGAAAGATGTATTAAAACACACCTTACTAAAAGAAAATTTTAGTGAATATCGCAGGAAACGGAATAGCAAGAATGGGGAGAAATGAAAAAATGAAAGTATTATATAAGTTCTATGAAGATTTAACAAAAAATGATATATTAAAAAGAAACAAAGAACTAAAACAAAAAATGTTAATTTTTCATGGAACGGATGATGATACTGCTTTAATAGGTGATACAGAAAAATTCACAAATCTAAATAATAAGGTTGCAAAATTAATAAAAGTTCCAAGAGAAAATCATAGAATGAAAATTGAAAATTTAAAAAAAATAATGGGGTATGTTATAAAGAGTATAAAAGAAAAAGAAATTAAAAAAGAGATATTAGAAGAAAGATAAATCTATAAAAATAAAAAATTTAAATATAGTTATTAAAAGAGGTAGAAAATGAAAATTGCAATAGTTGGATGCGGATATGTAGGATTATCTTTAGCTACTTTATTAAGTCAAAAATATGATGTTATAGCTTTAGATATTATACCAGAAAAAGTTGAAATGATAAATAAAAGAATAAGCCCAATAGATGATGAATATATAAAAAAATTTTTTAAAGATAAAGACTTAAAATTAAAGGCAACGACAAATTATGAAGAAGTAAAAGATGCTAAATATATTATAATATGTACACCTACGAATTATGATGAAAAAAAACATATTTTTAATAAATCAAAATATAAGATAGAAAAGATTATCTTTTCACCAGAATTTTTGCGAGAAAGGACTAAATTCTAAAGATATAATTGAAGGTATTGGACTAGATGACAGGATAGGCAACCATTATAATAATCCGTCATTTGGATATGGGGGATATTGCTTACCTAAAGATACAAAGCAATTAGTTTCAAGTTATGTAGGAATACCTAATAATTTGATAACATCAATTATTAATTCAAATGTAACTAGAAAAAATCATATTGCAAAAATGGTAATGAAAAGAAATCCAAGAGTTATTGGCATATATAGATTAATAATGAAAAAACATTCTGATAATTTTAGAGAGAGCGCAATTCAAGATATTATTAAAATTTTAAAGAAAGAAAATGTCGATATAATAATATATGAACCAATGTTAAAAGTAAATAAATTTGATGAATGCGATGTAATAAATAACTTTAAAGATTTTTGTGAGAAAGCTGATATTATTTTAGCTAATAGGTGGGAAAATGAATTAACAGATATAAAAAACAAAGTTTATACAAGAGATATATATTATAAAGATTTATAATGTTATAATGAATATTAATAATGTCAAAAACATTGGAAAATGGAATTGACCCGATCGAAATAATTGATAAATATGGAGCAGATGCATTAAGATTTTCATTATTATCAGGTACAACAATGGGAAATGACATAAGATATATGCCAGAAAAACTAGAGCAAGCATCTAATTTTGCAAACAAAATTTGGAATGCAGCCAAATTTATAATAATGAATAGGCCAGAAGAAGAGAAAATAATACAATTCAGAAAAGAAAACTATGTCGAAGAAAAGAATACATATAAAGATGATGCTTTAACAATAGAAGACAAGTGGATAATGAACAAATTAAATACATTAATCAGGGAAATTACAGTAAATATTGAAAATTACGATTTAGGTGTTGCATTTCATGCCATTTGTTACATCTGAGATTTACGATAAATTAGTGAATTACGATAGCAAAGAACTAATGGTAAGTGATTGGCCTAAGGCAAAGGTGGAAGAAGAAAGAGAAAAATTGAAAAAATATCAAGATATGCTTGATAAAATTTAAAGGATTTAGGGATGACCTAAGTCCTTTTGTTATCTTGTCGAAAAGTTCTAATAAATCGACAAAACTTCTTATTTTTTACTCTTGGAAAATGCTGGGAAAGAGGCTATAATATTCACTGAAAGGAGAAGAATATGGAATCGAAATTTTATGAGAAGGACAAGCTTCTGGTGTTTAAAATTAATGAAGAAATTGATGATTGTAGTGTTCAAAAGATAAGGGGGAAGGTTGATTATGAAATTGAAAGATGTATGCCTAAAAGAATTGTATTTGATTTTGATAGTGTTACTTTCATGGATAGTGCAGGAATAGGGTTTATTATAGGAAGATATAAATTAGCCCGTGTAATAGGAGCCAAGATAGAGGTAACAAATTTAAGTAAAAGTGTGGAGAAAATTTTTGAAATGAGTGGTGTCCTAAGATTAATTACTGTATCCAAGGAGGTAGTGAATCTATGAAAGAATTTTTTGAAAATGAAATGAAATTGGAGTTTGTAAGTAAAGCTAATAATGAAGCTTTTGCGAGGGCAGCAGTGGCTGCATTTGCTGCACAGTTAGATCCAACTGTTGAAGAGCTTGCAGATATTAAAACAGCGGTTTCAGAAGCGGTTACAAATTGCATTATTCATGCTTATGAGTCTAAGCAAGGGATTATAAAAGTTATAGCAAGGTTAAAGGAGGACGAAATAATAATAGAAATTTCTGATAATGGAAAAGGCATAGAAAATATAAATTTAGCCAAAGAGCCACTTTTTACAACTAAACCAAATCTGGAAAGGTCTGGAATGGGGTTCACAATAATGGAAAGTTTTATGGATTCTATGGATGTGGAATCTATTGTAGGACTAGGAACGAAAGTAACAATGTCTAAAAAAATACAGCCAAAGCCGGAAGAAGATGAAAAGGATTTTTTACTAGTAGCTAAAGAATAGTCGAAAGGAATGAGGGCTAGATGGATGAAAAGCAGAAAGAATCAATAAAAAAAGCCCAAGAGCGGAGACAAAGCAGAAATGGAAAAATTGATTGAAGAAAATAATCGGACTAATTTGGAGCATAGTAAAAAGATTTAATAATAGAGGATATGATTTAGAAGACTTATATCAAATAGCATGCATTGGGTTTATTAAATCAATAAAAAAGTTTGACATGAATTATGAAGTAAAGCTTTCAACATACACAGTGCCATACATGATTGGAGAAATAAAAAAATTTATAAGAGATGATGGATTAGTAAAAGTAAGCAGGAGTATAAAAGAGTTGAGTGTAAAAATTAAAGAGTTGCAGAAAGAATATTTCTATAAAAAAGGGAAAGAAATTGGCATAGATCAAATTGCAAAAGAGTTAAAGATTTCTAAGGAAGATGTAGCATTAGCGATGGAGTCCGGAAGTCAGGTGACTTCTATTGAAAATGCAACTTATACAAATAATAAAGATGGTAACTGCATAAATATAATAGAGACACTTAAAAATGAGAAAAATCAAGAAGAGATGATTACAAATAAATTAGCAGTTAAGCAACTTTTAGGGTCTTTAAAAAATAGAGAAAAAGAAGTGATATTATTAAGGTTTTATAGAGAAAAAACGCAAATGCAAGTGGCAAACATACTTGGAATAACACAAGTGCAGGTTTCACGAATCGAAAGAAAAGTTTTAGAAAAAATGAGAAACAAACTAGAAGCTAATATTTCTTAAAAATTTTATAGATAGGGGTGAAAGAATATGAAAAAGATTATAATATATTTTTTCATATTCATTTTTATTATTTTTTTGCTTCCTGCGCTATTAACAAAGAAGAATGCAGAAGCAAGTTCTGTAAATACTGCTGAAGCCGAAAATAAAGAGCAAAATAATGAGGAACAGGCTAAAAATCAGAATGAAAACGCAAATTATACTTATAATAAATATGGGACAATTAAGTTGTTACATAAAAAAACAGATGAAGTTGAAGAAGTTAATATAGATGATTATTTATGTAATGTAGTATCTGCTGAAATGCCAGCTGACTATGAGGAAGAAGCACTAAAAGCACAAGCAGTAGTAGCAAGAACTTATACAATTTATAAAATAGAAAACAAAAAACATGACAATGCCGACATTTGTGATGATTCGAGTTGCTGCCAAGCCTGGATATCAAAAGAAGATAGATTCGCAAGGTGGGAAGAAAGCAAAAGAGAGAGCAATTGGAATAAAATACAAAATGCAGTAAATTCAACTAAAGGGGAAATAATTACTTATGACAACAAACCTATAAATGCATTCTTTCATAGCAATAGTGGTGGAACAACAGAAATACCAGTAAATGTCTGGGGTGGAACGGGTTACCCATATCTACAAGTAGTAGAAACTGCTGGTGAAGAAGGCTATGCACAATATGCCTCAGAGGTTGAACTTACAAATGATGAAGTGCTTAATAAATTAAAGGAAAAATATCCAGACATTCAAATAGATTTTAGTAATCAAGAAGATATAAAAATATTGGAATATACAGATAGCAATAGAGTAAAAACAGTAAAATTTGGAAATCATGAAATATCAGGTGTAGAAGCCAGAACAATTTTCGGATTAAAATCAACAAATTTTGAAATTATAAAAGAAGATGGAAAGATAAAATTTTCTGTAAAAGGATATGGCCATGGAGTTGGCATGAGTCAAACAGGGGCTAATACTTTAGCTAAAGAAGGAAAAAATTATAAAGATATAATAAATCATTTTTACGCAAACGTAGAAATAAAAGATGTAAATTCTATATAAATATGTATAATCCTCTAAAAAAAGGAAATACTTTTAGTAAATAAAATTTTTTAAGGAGGAAATTATGGAAAGAGGAGATAGAAGAAAAAATAAAAATGTTAAAACATTAAATAATAAAAACATCTTATATTTATGGCTTTTACTAGCAGGGGTTGCATTAATTGTTGTGGCTTTATTTATGTATGCAAAAAGTTTGAATACCACAAACAAAGAAAGTACTTTAAATTTAGAACAAATAGCGCAAAATACAGAAAGTGCAAGTACTGAAATGGGAAAAACAGTAGAAGAATCAAAAGAGACTAATACAGCTGTGACAAATGTTATAACAAATACTGCAACAAATAGTATTAGTGATGCCAATACGACAAATACGACAAATACAACAAATACTACCAATACATCTAAAACTAATACAAGTGTAAGCTCAAGCAATTCAAGTTCAGATAATAAGACTTCAAATAATACGGCGGCAAAAGAAAGTAAAACACAGGAAAAGGCAGAAGAACCAAAAAAGAACTTAGAATTTGCAAAGCCAGTAGATGGGGAAATAGTAAAAGATTATGCAAAAGATAATCTACTTTATTCTAACACACTTGATGAATGGACAACCCATACAGGTATTGATATAAAAGCTGATAAAGGCACTGTAGTTAAAGCTGCTGAAGCTGGCACAATAAAATCAATAAAAAATGACCCAAGATATGGATTAACAATCGTAATAGAACATAATGATACTTATCAAACAGTGTATTCTAATTTATTAAGTTCTGAATTTGTAGTAGAAGGTGAAAAAGTTGAAAAAGGACAATCTATAGGAACAGTTGGAAATACTGCACCATTTGAGATTGCTGATGAGCCACATCTTCATTTTGAAATATTAAAAAATTCATTACAAGAAGATCCAAATAATTATATAAAGTAAATCACGAAAAAATGTCAAAAATATCAAAAATATGTTTGACATTTTTTTGTTTGTATGATATTATATGGAAAAGTTAAATAGCAAGTAATAAAAGTATTGGGAGGAATGGTAGTAATATGAGAAAAAAAGAGAAACCAGAGTTAAATAAAAGAGAAAAATCAATATTAAAATTTATTGAAAAACAAATTATGACTCAAGGATATCCACCATCTGTACGTGAAATAGGTCAGGCAGTTGGTTTAAGTTCAACTGCAACAGTACATGGATATTTATCTAAATTAGAGGAAAAAGGATATATAAAAAAGCAAGACAAAAAAGGAAGAACATTGCGTTTACTAAAAGGTGGCTCAGGAGAAGCAAAAAAGACTTCAAGCAAAGACTTCTATACACAAAAAGAGTTAGTAGAAGTCCCACTTATAGGAAAAATAACAGCGGGAGAACCAATTTTGGCAGTAGAGAATGTAACAGATACATTTCCAATTCCGATAGACTTTGTAGGAAATTCAGAATGCTTTATGCTTACTGTTAGGGGAGAAAGCATGATAGAAGCAGGAATACTTGATGGAGATTACATATTGGTTAAAAAACAAAACACTGCTGAAAATGGCGAAATAGTAGTAGCCTTAATAGGAGATGAAGCAACTGTAAAAACATTTTATAAAGAAAAAGACCATATAAGATTGCAACCACAAAATTCAACGATGGATCCTATTATAGTACCAAACTGCGAAATATTAGGTAAAGTAGCGGGAGTTTTTAGAAAGATGTAAATTCACAAAAAATTCACATTCTACATATTGACAAATGACACTGTGTCATATATAATAAGAAGCACAGTGCCATTTATTTTTCTGATACAAATTTTAATCCAAGAGGCTTTAATGATAATGAATAGATTCTCAAGAAATGTAATAATTTGTTAATGAAAGGAGATTACGATGTTAAAAATATTAAAAAATTTAAAAAACTCTTTTTGGGCAGTTGTATTAATTATTATATTATTAATAGTGCAAGCACAAGCAGATTTAAGATTGCCAGATTTTACTTCTAGGATAGTCAATGTAGGAATACAAACTGGTGGTATAGAAACAGCAGCACCATATATAATCAGTAAAGAAGATATGGAAAATGTTTTAATGTTTTCAGAGGATGACGACAAAATACTAGAAAACTATACTTTGGTAAGTGAAAGTCCATCTAAAGAACAAGAAAAAATATTAGAAGATTATTTAGGAAAGGATTACAATATAGAGCCAGAGACATTATATGTCATAAATGATATTGATTCTGAGCAAGAAGATGAATTATCTAGCATAATGGCAGGACCATTAATGGAACTTTCAACAGTAACAAATGAAGATACGGCTAATCAAATAAAAGAATCTTTCATTGCAAATGTCCCAGAAAGACAAAAAGAAGCTTTAGAAAATATGAGTCTTCTTGACATACTTAAATCTATGCCAGAAGAGCAAAGAAATGAAGTCTTAGGCGAGTTTACGGGCAAAATAGATGAAATGCAAGACTCAATAAAAGAACAAGCAGCAGTAACTGAAGTAAGCAATATATATAAGAATATAGGAGTAGATACAGATAAAATTCAAAATAATTATATATTATCACAGGGCTTGCAAATGCTTGGAATTGCATTAATTAGTATGGTATCAGCAATTACAATCATGCTACTTTCTGCAAGAGTTGCAGCTAAGCTTGGTAGAACTCTAAGGGAGAAAGTATTTAAAAAAGTACTTAGCTTTTCAACAGGAGAATTAAATCAATTCTCAACGGCATCATTAATCACACGTAGTACTAATGATGTTCAGCAAATACAAATGTTAATTTCAATACTATTTAGAGTTGTTGTATATGCACCAATTATCGGTATAGGTGGATTTATAAAAGTATTAACAAATAGTGATAGCTCAATGGCTTGGATTATAGGAATAGCAATAGTAGGAGTATTATTTGTGGTAGCAACATTATTTATTGTAGCTATGCCTAAGTTTAGAAAACTACAAGAATTAACAGATAAACTAAATCTAGTATCAAGAGAAATATTAAGTGGCTTACAAGTAATTAGAGCATTTAACACAGAGAAAAAAGAGGAAAAAAGATTTGATGGAGCAAATAAAGATTTAATGAAAACAAATGTATTTGTAAACCGTGCAATGTCTATAATGATGCCTGCATTAATGTTGATTATGAATGCAATTATGGTATTAATTATATGGGTTGGAGGCCATAATGTAGACCAAGGTGTAATGCAAGTTGGTGATATGATGGCATTCATTCAATATACAATGCAAATAGTTATGGCATTCTTAATGATTTCAATGATATCAATCATGCTACCAAGAGCATCAGTTTCAGCAAACCGTATAAATGAAGTTTTAGAAACAGAGCCAGCTATAAAAGATAAAAAGGAAACAAAGAAATTTGATCCAAACAAAAAAGGATTAGTGGAATTTAAAAATGTATCATTTAGATATCCAGATGCAGATACAGAAATCTTAGAAGATATAAACTTTACAGCAGAGCCAGGTAAAACAACGGCCATTATTGGAAGTACAGGAAGTGGAAAATCAACAGTTGTAAATCTTATTCCAAGATTTTATGACGTAACCGGCGGAGAACTTAGAATTGATGGCGTAAACGTAAAAGATGTATCTCAAAAAGAACTAAGAGATATTATAGGATTTGTTCCACAAAAAGGATTACTATTTTCTGGAACAATAGAATCAAATATAAAATATGCTGATGATAATATGAGCGATGAAAGAATGTATAAAGCAGCAGAGATAGCACAAGCCACAGAATTTATAGAAACTAAGGAAAAGAAATATCAAGACCCAATAGCACAAGGCGGAAGCAATGTGTCAGGAGGACAAAGACAGCGTATTTCTATAGCAAGAGCACTTGCAAAAGATCCAGAAATATTTGTATTTGATGATAGTTTCTCAGCATTAGACTTGAAAACAGATGCGGCTTTAAGAGAAGCTTTATCAAAAATAACGAAAGATAAAACAGTTATAATAGTGGCACAAAGAATTAGTACAATTCTAAATGCCGACCAAATAATAGTATTAGAAGAAGGAAAAGTAGTAGGAATAGGAACACATGATGAACTTATGAAAAACAACGAAACATATAGACAAATTGCCTTATCACAATTGTCAGAAGAAGAATTAAATGGGAAAGGAGGTAATTAAATATGCCAGGACCAATGGGAGGACCAAGAAGAAATATGCCAACAGCAAAGGCAAAAAATTTTAAAGAAACTACTAAGAAATTAATAAAAAATTATTTGTCAAAATATAAAGTAGCATTAATAATAGTGGTGATTTTCGCAGTTGGAAGTACAATATTTACGATTGTGGGACCAAAAATCCTTGGTAATGCTACAACAGAAATATTTAATGGATTAATAAGTAAATTATCTGGTGGTTCAGGAATAGATTTTGGAAAAGTAGGATCAATATTACTTGGATTACTTGGACTATATATTTTAAGTGCAGTATTTTCACTTGTACAAGGATTTACAATGACAGGTGTAACACAAAAATTAACATATAATTTAAGAAATGATATTATTGCAAAAATAAATAAATTGCCAATGAAATATTTTGATACAAAAACACATGGAGAAGTATTATCAATAATAACAAATGATATTGATACATTAAGTATGAACTTAAACCAAAGCATTACACAAATAATTACCTCTATTTGCACAATTATTGGTATTTTAATTATGATGCTTTCAATAAGTTGGCAGATGACTTTATTGTCATTAGTTATTTTCCCTATAGCAGGAATATTAGTAAGATTTATAGTAAGTAAATCACAAAGATACTTTAAAGATCAACAAGATTACTTAGGGCATGTCAATGGTCAAGTAGAAGAAATATATGGTGGATTAAATATTGTAAAAGTATTTAATGCAGAAGAAAAAGTAAATAAAGAATTTGAAAAAGCAAATAATACATTATACCATTCAGCTTGGAAATCACAATTCCTTTCTGGACTAATACACCCAGTTATGAATTTCGTAGGAAACATTGCTTATGTTGGTGTTGCAGTAGCTGGTGGATATTTAGCAATAAGAGGAACTATTACAGTAGGTAATATTCAAAGCTTCATACAATATAACAGACAATTCGTTCAGCCAATAAACCAAATTGCACAAATTTCTAGTATGCTACAATCTATGGCAGCAGCTGCAGAAAGAATTTTTGAGTTCTTAGAGCAAGATGAAGAAGTAGAAACAGCAAAAGGAAATATTGATACATCAAAATTAGAAGGAAACGTAGTATTTGACCACGTCAAATTCGGTTATGACGAGAACAAAACAATTATAAATGACTTTAATTGTAATGTAAAAAATGGACAAAAAATTGCAATTGTAGGGCCTACAGGAGCCGGAAAAACTACAATGGTTAAATTACTTATGAGATTTTATGATGTAAATAGTGGGGCAATTTTAGTTGATGGTCATAACATAAAAGACTTTAAAAGAGGAGAACTTCGTAAAATGTTTGGTATGGTGCTTCAAGATACATGGCTATTTGGAGGAACTGTAAAAGATAATATCAAATATGGTAAAGAAGATGCAACAGATGACGAAGTAATTAGAGCAGCTAAAGCAGCACACGTCCACCACTTTATCAAAACGTTACCAAAGGGATATAATTCTCTTCTAAATGAGGAATCAAGCAACGTATCAGCAGGACAAAAACAATTACTTACAATCGCCAGAGTAATTTTAACAAACCCTAAAATATTAATATTAGATGAAGCAACATCTTCAATTGATACAAGAACAGAAATACAGATACAGGATGCAATGGATAACTTAATGAAAGGCAGAACAAGCTTTATAATAGCACATAGACTATCAACAATAAAAAATGCAGACCTAATTTTAGTTATGAACCATGGTGACATAGTAGAACAAGGCACACACGAAGAACTATTAGCAAAAAATGGCTTCTATGCTGACCTATATAATAGTCAATTTGAAGTCGAAGAAGAATAAAAAAGGAAGGATGTTTTTGGGGACGGAGGAAAAAAACATCCTCGCTTTTTTGCCAAAAATTCAGCTTGATAATTATGCGTATTTATGCTAAGATAGTATCGAAATAATTTGAAAAATAAATATGAATAATACTAGCAAAAATTACCTAAAATATAATAAAGAGGAGAAGATATGTTTTTTAATGTATTGGCGATTTTTTTAGGATTATTTTTGCTAATATCTGGTGCAGAATTGTTGGTTAGAGGTGCTAGTAATATAGCAAAGAAATTTCATATTCCAGAGATTCTTATTGGATTAACAATTGTGGCGTTAGGTACTTCGATGCCAGAGCTATTTATTACTGTTAAGTCAGCTATGCATGGAGCAACGGATTTGATTGTGGGCAATTCTATTGGGAGTGATTTGTGCAATTTGTTGCTTATTTTAGGTATTATGGCAATTATTAGACCAATTGATGTTCAAGGCGAAACAAAGAAGTTTCATATTCCAATAGCGTTTGTATCAACATTAGTAATTTTAGGTGTTTCTACTGGAATATTGACTGGCCAAAGTAATATTATAGGTTTTAAAGCTGGAATTTTTTTAATAGTATTATTTATATTATATATTGTATATCCGATTATATTAGACAGAAAAAAGATTGTTGAAGAATACTATAGAGAAAAAGAGGGCAAAGAGAAGCATGGAAAGAGTTTGGTGCTTCAGATTGCTAAAATGGTGATTGGAATTGTTTTGCTGAAAATAGGAGGGGACTTTGTAGTAGACTACGCTAGTATTGTAGCAGAAAGTTATGGCGTAAGCGAAAGGTTGATAGGGCTTACAATAGTGGCAATGGGAACGTCACTTCCTGAGTTAGTTACTTCTATTGTGGCAACTATAAATGGTGATGCTGATATAGCTGTAGGAAATTTGATAGGGTCAAGTGTTTTAAATTCACTTTTAATTTTAGGAATTGGCTCAGTTATTACTCCGATTGAAATATCAGAAGAGTTTATAGCAAATTTGTTATTATTAGCATTTACAAATGTTTTGATTTGGTTATTTTGTTATATACCAAAGAAAAATGCGATTACTAGGATTAAAGGTTTTTCTTTAGTTGCAATATTTATAGTTTATATTATAAGCTTATTGAAATAGGAGATTATGTATGTTACAAATTAAAAATGTTTATAAACAGTATAAAACTGGTAATTTAATACAAAAGGCTTTAGATGATGTAAGTTTAAATTTGAGAGATAATGAGTTCGTTGCAATTCTTGGGCCAAGTGGCTCAGGAAAGACGACACTTTTAAATATTATTGGCGGATTGGACCGTTATGATAAAGGAGACTTAATAATAAATGGAGTCTCTACAAAAAAGTATAAAGATAGGGACTGGGATTCTTACCGTAATCATACGATTGGTTTTGTGTTCCAAAGTTATAATTTAATACCACATCAAACGATTTTAGCAAATGTTGAATTAGCACTAACTATTTCTGGAGTCCCAAGAAGCAAACGCAAGCAAAAGGCAATAAAGGCGTTGGAGCAGGTGGGGCTTGCAGATCAAATTCACAAAAAACCAAACCAATTATCTGGAGGACAGATGCAGAGGGTTGCTATTGCCAGAGCATTGGTAAATGACCCAGATATAGTCCTTGCTGATGAACCCACTGGAGCTTTAGATAGTGATACTAGCATTCAAGTAATGGATTTGTTAAAAGAAGTCGCAAAGGACCGTTTAGTAGTAATGGTAACGCACAACCCAGATTTAGCAAAAAGTTATGCGACGCGTATTGTGAATATTAAGGATGGAAAGATACTTTCTGATACAGATCCGTATATAATAGAAAATGATAAGCAGAAAAAGCCAGAACATAAAAATATGGGTAAAACATCAATGTCTTTTTTAACTTCTTTATTACTTAGCTTTAACAATTTAAAGACTAAAAGAGGCAGAACGATTTTAACGTCTTTTGCGGGATCAATTGGTATTATTGGTATAGCCCTTATACTATCATTATCAAATGGTGTTAATACATATATTCAATCAGTGGAAGAAGATACTTTATCAGAATATCCTTTGCAGATACGAAGCTCAGGAATTGATATAAGCTCGCTACTTATGGGTGCTAGTGATGAAAATGACGGAAGCGAGAACAATGGTGATATAAATGTTAGTAAAAGGCTAACAAGCATGTTTTCCACAATAGGCTCCAATGACTTGGTATCACTAAAACAATATTTGGAAAGTGATGATTGTCCTATCCAAGAATATGCAAAAGATATTGAATATAATTATGATGTTACACCTAAAATTTATAGTGCAGATACGGAAAATTTGAGGCAGTTAAATCCTGATACTACGTTTTCAAGCCTAGGAATTGGCGCAGGAGAATCTAGCAATAGCCTGATGTCTAGCATGATGAGCACAAATGTATTTTTCCAGATGCCAGAAGATTCGAATTTATATGAAAATCAATATGATGTAAAGGCGGGGAAATGGCCAACCAATTACAATGAATGTGTTTTAGTATTGACTCATAATGGAGATATAAGTGACTTTTTACTATATACATTAGGATTAAGGGATTACAGCGAGTTAGATAATTTAGTTACCCAATTCTCAGAGGGAGAAGATGTAGACACTCCAAATAATTTGGGGTCATATTCATATCAAGACATCCTTGGTACTACATTTAAGTTAATCAATAGCAGTGATTGCTATGAGTATGATGAAGAGTATAAAATTTGGCGCGATAAAACTGATAATACAGAATATATGAAAAATGTCGTATCAGAGGGAGAAGATTTGAAAATAGTTGGAATAGTGCAACCAAAGGAAGGCTCAACAAGCGCTATGCTATCAACTGGTATTTGTTATCCGCCTTCATTAACAGAACATATTATTGAAAACGCTAAAAATAGTAAAATAGTACAAGACCAATTAGCCAATCCAGAAGTAAATGTTTTTACAGGAAAGAGATTTGACGATACTGAAGAAAGAACTAATTTTGATATGAATTCTTTAATTGATATAGATACAAATGCAATGCAATCAGCATTTAAAATAGATCAATCAAAGATAAAGGTAGACTTTGGCAATTTGAATAATGTGTTGAAAAAAAATTCAATTCCTTCGCTTGACATAAATGATGTTTTAAGCAATATCAAATTTTCGATGTCAAGTGACGATATACAAAAAATAATAAATGACCTTCTAAATGGCTATGAATCATACATTCAGCAAAATCCAGAAGCTAACTTAAGCCAAATAAGTAAGCAGTTATCAGATTACCTACAATCAAAAGAAGCAAACGAATTACTCAATGAAAAAATTCAAGAAATTATAAAGGAAAATGGCAGCCTAAGCTTTACACAGGAGCAAATGCAAAGCATTATGACAGAGATTTTAAAAGGGTATGAGAAATATGTTAATGATAATGACTTAGTAACTGCTGATGATTTAAAAGGATATCTTGCAGAATATCTTGAATCAGATAGTGCAAAAACAATTATTGCTAATGACCTATCACAAATAATAAAATCGCAAAATATAGACGAACAGATATCAATTATAATGGAAAAATATATGCAAACTGCCATAAGCTCAATAAGTAAAAGTTTACAAAAGGAAATACAAACAAGCATAGCAGCATTAAGCCAATCAATAACAAGTGCAATTAGCATAGATGAAAATGCTTTCTTAGGCGCATTCCACTTTAAAATGGATGAAGAAGAGTTATCTGAATTGTTTAATTCACTTATGTCTAAAGAAACTGTTACTTATGATGGCAATTTGAAAAAATTAGATTATGCAGACATTAATCAGCCAAGTGGCATTAACATTTATCCAAAAGATTTCGAAGGAAATGAGGCAATTACTAATTTGCTAAACGAATATAATGCCAAAATGAAAGAAGCTGGAGAAGATGACAAAGTAATATCATTTACGGATATGGTAGGAACATTGATGAGTTCAGTAACAACTATTGTAGATACAATTAGTTATGTATTAATCGCATTTGTAGCAATATCTCTAGTTGTTTCTTCAATTATGATTGGCGTTATAACATATATAAGCGTGCTAGAGCGTAAAAAAGAAATTGGAATATTAAGAGCAATGGGAGCTTCTAAGCATAATGTGGCACAAGTATTTAATGCAGAAACAATCATTATTGGAACACTTGCAGGATTGCTTGGGGTTGGCATTACATTACTATTGATAATACCTACAAACAAAATTATTTATACACTTTCAAATGGTGTAAATGTTAAAGCATCATTGCCACCGGTAGCAGCTATTATCTTAATTGCATTAAGCATAGTGCTAACATTAATTGGAGGAATTATTCCTTCTAGGAGGGCGGCAAAAGAAGACCCAGTGTTAGCATTAAGAAGCGAATAAAGTAAAATAAAGGGGGATACGAAATGGGCTTAAAATTGCAAAATGTTTCTAAAAAATTTGTAGGAAAACAGGCAGTCGATAATATTTCTTTTGAAGTAAATAAGCCGTCTGTTTTCGGCTTATTAGGCACAAATGGAGCTGGAAAAACAACCACTATAAGGATGTTGTTAGGAATTATTAAAAAAGATTCTGGAGAAATCACGTGGAATGGACAAAAAGTAGAGAGAAAGCATGTTAATTTTGGATATTTACCAGAGGAAAGGGGCTTATATCCAAAAACAAAAATATATGACCAATTAATGTATTTTGCAAAGCTAAAAGGGATGAATGCAAAACAAGCAGATGAAGCGATTAAAAAGTGGGCAAAAGTGTTGAAAGTAGAAGAATACATACCAATGGTAGCTGAGAAGTTGTCAAAAGGGAATCAGCAGAAAATTCAATTTATGACAGCCATTATACATGACCCTGAACTGATAGTACTAGACGAGCCTTTTAGCGGATTGGACCCAGTAAATACAGAGATATTAAAAAATGTAATTATTGACTTAGTGGCAAAAGGCAAATACATAATAATGTCTAGCCATCAAATGGCGTCAATAGAGGAGTTTTGCACTGACATTTTAATTTTAAATAAAGGCAAAACTGTTTTACAGGGTAATTTAAAGGAAATAAAAGAAGGATATAAGGCAAATAGGTTAGAGGTTTCAACAAATAGTAATATTGAAAAATATGTTAAAGAATTAGGCATGGACATAGAATTTTCTAAAGATAATGAATATACTATCAAGATTGAATCAGAGGAAAAAGCTCACCAATTATTGAAAAATTTAGTTAATGAAAATATTGAGGTAAATAAATTTGAAATTAAAAAGCCAACATTGAACGATATTTTCATAGAAAAGGTAGGTGAGTAAAATGCGTGATTTGAAAACAGTTATTGGATTTACCATAAAAGATATGGCAAAAAGAAAATCTTTTATAGTTTCGACTATTATACTTTTGGCGATAATCATTATTGGAATAAATATACCTAACATAATCAAAGCATTTACTGGAGATAGTGATGGCGATACAAATAATAAATTATTAGTTGTAGATAGTAGTAATTTATTTGAAGGAAGTTTAGATAGCTTAAATTCTATGAATTTAGGATACGAGGTAAGCATAACTAATGAAAATTTGAGTTTTGATGATATTAAAACAAAAATAGATAATGGGGAAATAGATGAGGCAATTATCATAGAAAATGGCGAAAATAATTCGCATAAAATCAGATATATTGTAAAAGATATGGCAATGATAAGTGGTATGCCAGAAGAATTGATGGCTGGAATAAATTCAATCTATACCAATTTGCAAATTTCAAAATTAGGATTAACACAAGAAGAATTACAATCATTAAATCCAAATTTTGAGTATAGCATAGAACAGACAGAAGAGCAGCAAGTAAGTGGCAATATATTAGTCATAATGCTACTTTCAATAGTACTATTTTATGCAATATATTTCTGTGCATACCAAGTATCAAGCTCAATAACCACAGAAAAAACATCGAAAATAATGGAAACATTAGTAACATCAACATCTCCAACAACAATAGTGTTAGGCAAAACAATAGGAATTGGTATAGTTGGATTAATACAAGTGTGTGTATTTGTGGGTGTTGCACTTATAACTGCAAAATTTTGCTTAGACCCAGAGTTGTTATCTTCTGTGTTAGATATGTCAAAAATAACGCCATATCTAGGAATAATGACAATTATCTATTTTATATTAGGATATTTTGCGTACTCTCTGTTGTACGCCCTAACAGGTTCAACTGTAAGCAAGCCAGAAGATATTCAGTCAGCAAATGCGCCAGTAGCAATACTTGCGTTAATAGGATTTTATTTGTCATACTTTACAATGATGAATCCTAACAGTGACTTAAATGCATTTGCGGCAATATTCCCACTATCTTCGCCATTTTGTATGCCATTTAGAATGATGATGGGAATTGCAACGCCAGCGCAACTTGTGGCTTCAATAGTGGTCTTAATCATTACAATCCTTATAATTGCAAAAGTTGCTATCAAAATATATTCAAACGCAATTTTAAATTATGGTACAAAAATGACAATTAAAGATATGGTAAAAATTTATAGAGATAAAAAATGACGCTTCAATTAAATACTATTAGGTGGTGAGATAATGAAAGTTTTTAGATTATGCAATAAAGACGAAGTAGAAAATATTTTAAATAACAGAAATTTTGATAAAGTTGGACATGAATGCCAAAAAGATTCTAGCAAAAACACACATCAATATTCGCCAAATAAAAATTATATGCACTTTTAAGATGGCAAAACAAATACTTAAAAGATTGAAATATGATGAATTGCAATATGCAGATGCAATGACGCATCGCCCAGACAAAGTGGCAAAAAGAGAAACATCAATTACAAATTAAAAATGATAGGAGGATTTTATAATGCCAGAAGTTGTTAAAGTAACACTTATTAAAAAGGAATATTTGAAGCCAGATATTGTAAAATTTAAAGTACAAGCAGATGAAATAGTAAAAGATGCCAAACCTGGTAACTTCTTAGAGATACGTGTAACTGAAACTACAGTTCCTTTTTTAAGAAGGCCAATTAGTATTTATAATTTGAACAGAAATGAAGGAACATTAGAATTCATTTTTCAAATAAAAGGAGAAGGCACAAAATTGCTTGGCAAAAAAGAAGAAGGAGACTTGGTAGATATTATAGGGCCATTAGGAATGGGAACGTTTAAATTTGATAAATATGAAAAAATTGCAGTTGTAGGAGGAGGAATAGGAGTATTTCCGTTATATGAGTTATCTAAAGAAGCAAAAGAAGCAGGAAAAGATGTAAGCATATATTTAGGATTTAGAAGTAAAGATTATGTTTTACTAGAAAAAGAATTTGAAAATGTATCAAATAAGCTAGTTATCACAACAGATGAAGGAAGTTATGGAATCAAAGGTTTTGCAATTAATAAATTAGAAGAAGACTTAAAAAATAGAAAGATAGATTGTATTTATGCGTGTGGTCCGCTTCCAATGCTTAAAGAAGTAAAGAAGCTAGCAATAGAAAAAGAGATACCATGTCAGATCTCTTTGGAAGAAAGAATGGGCTGTGGAATAGGAGTATGCTTAGGATGTGCAGTAAAAACAGCTAAAAGCAGCAAAGAGAACCCAGAATATTGGCATGTATGTAAGGGTGGACCTGTATTTCAAGCAAAAGATGTGGATATATAATTTTGTACATTGGAAAGGAATGAAATTAGATGAATACAAGTATAAATTTTGCAGGAATAAAAATGAAAAATCCAGTAACAGTGGCCTCTGGAACATTTGGCTATGGTAGAGAATATAGCAAATTTTTCGATTTAAGCAAATTAGGTGGAATAATAACAAAAGGAACATCTTTAAAACCCAAAAGCGGAAATAAACCGCCACGTGTATGCGAAACTCCAAGTGGAATGCTAAATAGTATTGGACTTCAAAATCCAGGAGTAGAATATTTTGCTGAAAATGATTTACCATTCTTAAAAAAATTCGATACGGCAATAATAGTAAACGCCTGTGGAAGTACAATAGACGATTATATAGATGTCTGTAAAATATTAGACACACTAGACATAGATGGCGTAGAATTAAACTTGTCATGCCCTAATGTTAAAGAAGGTTGCATGGCATTTGGAAGTTCATATCAAGGAGTAAAAGAAGTAACAAGCAGAGTAAGAAAAGTATTAAATAAACCTTTAATAGTAAAATTAACACCAAATGTATCCAATATTGCAGAAATTGCAAAAGGTGCAGAAGATGGCGGCGCTGACGCAGTCTCTTTAATTAATACATTATTAGGAATGAAAATAGATATAGAAAAAAGAAGGCCAGTCTTGGCAAACAACACAGGAGGCATATCAGGCCCAGCAATTAGGCCGCTTGCTGTAAGAATGGTATATGAAGTATCACAAGCTGTTAGCATACCAATTTTAGGAATGGGAGGCATAATAAACGGAGAAGATGCAATAGAATTTATGCTAGCGGGCGCATCAGCAATATCAATAGGCGCAGGAAACTTTGCAAATCCATACACAAGCATAAATACAATAAAAGAAATAGAAGAATATATGAAAAAACATGAAATAGAAAATATTAGTGATATAGTCGGACAAGTTAAGATGAACTAAATTTTGTGCCACCAGGGACGTAGCTTTCATAACATATAATAGGGGGGATTATTATGTGTTGTGAATATAATAATGTAATTATAAGTGTTTGCGTAGCTTTGGTACTAATTTTGATAATAGCGTTAGTGCTAGTTCTTGCTATAAATAATAATGAAGAAATGCCTAATATATTAGTTTCAATAGCAAGACCTGGTGATAATACTACTCTCGGAACAACATCTATTAATTTTAGTGAAAATAATATAATAGAGGGTACTGCTTTGAGCCATGTAGAAGGTAGTGATGCGATAAATATAAATGAGTCGGGGATTTACCAAGTATCATATCAGTTATTTGGAGTTCAAGATGTGACTGGTACATTTAATTTTAATGCGGTTTTGTTAGTAAATGATGTGGCTTTAAATGATACTTTTAACCAATCACCAGTTATAAGAAATAGTACAGGAAATAGAATGACATTAACAAGTACAGTAATATTAAGGTTACAAGCAGGAGATGTATTAAAGCTAGAGGGGGTTTCGATTGAAGATATTAGATATGATAATGCACGAATAGATATAGAAAAAATAGGTTGAGCAAAATTGTAAAGTAAATGTTGTAAATTGAAATAATAAGTGATAATATATAAACGTAAATTTTGTAAAGGAGTGATTTTCATGAAAAAAGATTTGGGTGTAAAACCTTATTTATTTCCAATGCCAGTATTGATGATTGCAACTTATGGAGAAAACGATAAGGTAGATGTTATGAATATGGCTTGGGGAGGAATTTGCGATAATAATATGGTTGCATTAAATATAACTGAAAGCCACAAAACAAGCAAAAATATAAAAGAAAGAGGAGCTTTTACATTAAGCATTGCAGATAAGGATCACTTAGAAGAGTCAGATTTCTTTGGAACAGCTTCAGGAAACAATATGGATGATAAATTTGAAAGAACAGGCATGCATGCTATAAAAAGTACAAGGGTAGATGCACCAATAATAGAAGAATATCCTTTGACATTAGAATGCAAAGTCGTTGAACTACAACATCAACCTTATGGATTTAGAGTTTTAGGTGAAATAGTAAATGTCATAGCAGATGAAAAGGTATTAGATGAAAACGGAAAAGTAGATCCTTCTAAACTAAATGCATTTGTATTTGACCAATTCCAAAATGGATATTACGAAATCGGTAAAAAAATAGGTCAGGCTTGGGATAGTGGAAAGAAATTCATGAATAAATAAAGAAAGGTAAAATAACAATGGAATATCGTATTAACCGTAGAACTGGAGATAAAATAAGTGTAATAGGATTGGGTTCAAGCTCAATTTCACAAGCAGGAGAAAAAGAAGGAACAGAAACGCTTAGGATGGCCTACGAAAATGGAATCAACTATTTTGACTTAGCAGCAGGGGACGCTAAATGCTTTAAATATTATGGAAAAGCTTTTAAAGATGTACGAGATAATATAATGTATCAAATACACTTTGGGGCAAATTATGAGACTGGCAGTTATGGCTGGACTACAAACTTAGAAAAAATAAAAAGATCTATTGCATGGCAACTAAACGAATTACAAACAGATTATATTAATTATGGCTTTATTCATTGTATTGATGAAGAAAGTGATTTTGAAAGTTATCAAAAAAATGGGGTATTAGATTATATTAAAGAGCTTAAAGGCAAAGGCATAGTAAAGCATATCGGTATTTCATCACATACCCCAAAACTAGTTCATAAAGCATTAGACACAGGACTAATAGATATGGTCATGTTTAGTATTAATGCAGCTTATGACTATAACAGAGGCGAATATGCCAATGGTAGTAGTGATGAAAGAATGGAGCTATATAGAAGATGTGAAAAAGAAGGAACAGGAATATCTGTTATGAAGACATTTTCAGGAGGACAACTGTTAGATGCAAAAACATCTCCATTTGGTAGAGCTCTTACTAGAAATCAATGTATTAAATATGCACTAGATAAACCTGGAGTTTTAACCGTGCTTTTAGGAGTAAGGGGAAAAGAAGATTTAAAAGGTGTTTTAGAATATACTAAAGCATCTGATGAAGAAAAGGATTACAGTATTATAAGTGAATTTACACCGGCAGAAGCAACAGGCAAATGTGTATATTGCAATCACTGTGAGCCTTGTCCTAAGGGACTAGATATAGGATTAATTAATAAATATTATGATTTATCTTTGGCTGGAGATAATTTAGCAACGGATCATTATATGAATTTAGAAAAAACAGCAAAAGACTGCGTTTCTTGCGGACATTGTAATTTAAGGTGCCCATTTAAAGTTGACCAAGTAAGTAGAATGAAAGAAATAAAAGAATATTTTGGAAAATAGAAATAAAGATAGTGATAAAATTAGAAATAATTTTATTGCTATCTTTTTTTAAAAAAAATTAAATTGTCGACAAGATTTGACAGACTTTTTAAAATTCAGGTGTTAAAATAATATCATTGTAATTGCAGTTATAATTTTTAAATCAAAAATTTTTTCAAAAGGATTTATTCGTGATTTTAAATCAAGGCAAAAACGATTTGATAGATTTTTACTTTAAACGTTGCTTTTTTAGTAGCTTTTTGATAAAATAGAAAGGAAGTAATAGATGATAAAAAAAGAAATAGATTTACTTCCGATAAAAAATGATTATGTCTTCAAAAGAACTTTTGCATACAAAGGAAATGAAGATGTATTAATGGATTTATTGGAAGCAATACTGGAGAGAAAAATAAAGAAAGTAATAGTAAAAAATCCAGAAATGGTGTCAGAAAAAGAAAATGGAAAAAAATTTATATTAGACATAAAGGCAGAACTAGATGATGAAACAATTGTGGATATTGAAATGCAAACAGTAGATGAAAAAAATATAGAAGAGAGAAGTACAGCATATATATCAAGAATGATATCAGAACAACTACAAGCAGGAGAAAAATATGTTAAATTAAATAAAGCTATATTTATAGGTATATTAGATTTTGAATATTATAAGAGAAATAGCTATCATCATATAGCAAGACCGAGATTTGATGAAATAAAAGAAGATAACTATGTAGATATGGGATATAAGAAGCAAGATGAAGTAGCATCAAGATATATAGAAATGCATTACATTGAGCTCCCAAAATATTTCAAGAAAAATCCTAGTATTAAGACCAAAATAGATGAATGGCTATGGTTGTTTTCAGGAGATGAGGAGAAAATGGAAATGGTTAAAAGAAAAAATGAGAAAGTAAAAAAAGCTATAGATACGTTGGAAAGAATAAGTTTAGATCCAAAGGAAAGGGAGATGTATGAGTCTATCCAAACTGAAGAATTTCTTCAAAGGATTAGTGAGAATAAATTTAGAGAAGAAGGAAGAAAGGAGGAAAAAATAGAAATAGCAAAAGAAATGTTAAAAAATAATTTTACAATAGAACAAATAAAAAAAATTACTAAACTAACAGAAGAAGAAATAGAAAAAATAAGGAAAGACTAATAACTAAAACTGCCTATTTTATAAGCTGGGCAGCTTTTATATTAGCTATAATCATTGCAGTTGTATCATCAAAAGATAATATGAAAGGAATGTTTTTGGGGACGGAGGAAAAAAACATCCTAATATTAGTAATTATCCCCCGGCTAAGCCGGGGGCTTTTTACTCATAACGCCTAAAAGGCTATGTTACAAGCAGAGCC